>NZ_JAKMST010000030.1:0-621 GCF_025772785.1 Campylobacter sp. CNRCH_2015_0338h | reverse complement strand
GACTTCGTCGATGGATAATAAAAGTATGCAAGAGTTTGCAGATGGAAAATATACAAATGGAAAAGTTATAGATTATACAACTTTCTCCCCTGTATTTAAGCCACAAAAAGCAGGTAATGTGGTAAATATGGGTAATATTAATGCTAATAATGTATTACTTATAGGGAATAAGGTAAGTATAGATGGTGGCTATATCAATGGCAAACATAATGATAATGTTAGTGGTGATGCTTTAAAAAATCCAAGTGGTAATACAGCTGAAAAAATTCATTTAGTAGGGAATGAAGTTTATATAGACAAGGATATGGCAAAATTTAACTCTACAAGTGGTAAAGTAGATGTAACAGCCAATGCTATTTATACTCAAAGACAAATGATAAATTTTGCAAATGATGGCTATAAATTTGGCAGTGAGATAAAAGATAAAATAAATATAACAAACTATCAAAATCATAAAGGAAACTCTAATTTCAAAAAAGCTTTAACTATAGGTAATATGGGAAATGAAAAAGATAATGCTATAGAGTGGTGGCACTTTGCAAAAGGTTGGAATGAAGGTTTGGGTAATATTAGAGAAATTGATGAGTTTAGATTGGTAGATGATATAGATTTTAGTGGTAA
>NZ_JAKMST010000003.1:0-198820 GCF_025772785.1 Campylobacter sp. CNRCH_2015_0338h | reverse complement strand
GTTATATTTATTATCTAAGCCTGTAGCTTTAGGATTAATTACTTCTTTATCAGTAGGTTTTAAATAATATACTGAAGATAATTCTCCTGCTTTTAATACTAAGGTATTATTATTAGCTTTTGCATTGAAAGTATAAGCAGAAACTAAAAAAGGTATATAGCTAGTTTGATGTAATGTGGTATTAGATAAATTAGTACTATGAAAGCCATTAACTACAAAAATATCTTCTTTAATACTTGGAGTGAGTATGTCTTGTTGTGATTCTTTTAAATTTAACCTAAAATAATCCTTATTTTTAGGATTATCATAAATCAAAGTAGTATCCGAAATATTTTTATTAGTAGAAAATTGTCCATAATAATTCACACCGTTGATAAATTTATAGGTATCAAGATTATAATCATATACATCATTATTATTAAATTTATGCTCTTTAATAACATAAGCATTAGAAGCTTTATCATAATTTGCCTGGGTGGCTGCTTGTAGGGAGCTTAAAGAGATGATAGTGATAAAATAGAGTTTTAATAAAGTGCTACTACCCCCCCCCATAAAACATTTTTTAGATAAATTTTTATTCATTAAAAAACCCTTTCGTAAAATTGATATAAAAAATGGATATAGCTGTTTTATGTATATTTTGATAATGAGTATAATATTAATATTTTATTCATAAAATTATTCTTAATAATAATTTTATGAATAAAAATTATCTAAATTATAAATTTTTATTTTATAATTTTTATATTTAATATTGGAAAAATTATTCTATATAATTAAAAACTAATTCTTTGGAGCATTTTTTACACTTATAAGCTATATTTAAATATTTTATTTTAATATGCACTCCATAATCAAGTTTATGAATCATATCCTTACAAGCGCAAATATACTCAAATTTATCACTGCTCTCTTGCACCTGTTTTTGATTTAAATCTTTTTTATCTAAATTTTTTTTAAATTTACTAATTCTCATGTCATGTTCTACTATATGTTCTAAAAGCCATACTGAAACTATCTTATATAGCTTTTCTTTAAGATCATTTGTACTAGAACATTCACTAAGCAATACACTCATGTCTTTGATAATTTTCTTATGCATTGCTTTGTGTTCTGATAAATACGGATAATTTATAGAATACATATAATCTTCTTCATCTTTAAAATGGGTTCGCATATAATCAAAAAAGTCACCCAATAATTCCTTGACTTCTGCTTTATAAATATGTCTATTTAAAAGATTAGCGGTTTTTTCTGCTAAAGCAAAAAGAGTTTGATGTTGCAAATCAATATCTGCATTTTCAATGCTGAATTTTTCATTCCATATTGGAAATGCTTCCATAAGACATCCTAAGCAATGCGAATATTTTTTTTACAAACTTTGCAGTTATATTTTACACCATTAAGAATTTGTAAATGAACACGATGAGGGATTTTATGCTTTTCATTTGCACAACCACAAATATAAACAACATATTTTGGTGTTTCTTCAACAAAATGCTCTACAGTTAAATTTTCATCCTTACCAAAATCTACCTCATCGGTTTTTTGTTGTTTTTGTTTTTCATATCTATGATATTTCATATCTTCTTTTAATATATGTTCTACAAGCCATTTTTCTGTAATTACATTAAGTTTTTCTTTGAAATCATTTACAGTTTTAATGTTTTTCACTAAAGAGATTAATGAAGTTGTAATTTCTTGATGGATTTTTCTATGTTGCTCTAATCCAGGATAAGCAATATTTTGCATATGAGCTTCCTCATCTTTAAAATGAGTTTTAATATACTCAAAAAGCTCAATCAAAACACTCTTGATTTCACCAATACTCGCATGATTTTCTGCTATAAGATAAGCCTTTTTGGCTATATCAAATAAAACTTTATGCTGCTCATCAATGGTTTTATTATGCACGCTATATTCTTTCGACCATTTAATCATAAAAGCCCTTTTTTTAATAAAAAAATACAACCAAAAAATAAACATAAATAAGTATAAAAAAATAACCAAATTATATAATAAATTATAAATGTTTGCAATAGTAGAAAAATTAATTTGTAATATATTTATAATTATAAATATAATTTTTAAGCTAATATTTTTAACTTTTATATTGAAAATATTTTATTTAAAAGCTATGAAAGTTTCAAAATTTACCCATTTAAAAACACTTTCTACTTTAGAAAATCCTGCTTTTTTAAGCATGGCTATGTTTTCATTTTGAGTATAAGGTATGAGGATATTTTCTAAGGCTTCTCGTTTGCTTGAAATTTCTAGCTTGCTATAACCTTGCTCTAGTTTATATTGCTCATAAATTTGTATCATTTTTTTAGCTATTTTTACATCTTCATATAGAATTTTTTCACTAAACACAAACATACCATTTTCATTTAGGTTTTGATAGATTTTATCAACTAACTCTTGTCTTTTAGGTGGGCGGATAAACTGTAAAGTATAAGTAGCTATAAAAACATCATTTTTAAAAAACTCAAAATCATCTAAATTTTTTTGATGAAATTCCACCCTAGCTCCAAAGGCTTGGCATTTACTTTTAGCAATCTCTAGCATAGCATTAGCCTCATCAACCCCACTTAAAAGGAAATCTTTTCTTTTTTCATAAAGTGCAAGCAATAAACTAGCCGTAGAACAACCAAGATCACAAATTCTTGCATTTTGCGGTGTAAAATGATCTATGAGTTCGACTATGAGTTTTAAATTTTGCGTATAAAAAGGCACGGACCTTGACACCATATCATCAAAAACGCTTGCTACACTTTTATCAAATTCAAATTGTTTTTCTAAGGGTTTTTTAAAAATTTCATCTTTCATTTAATTTTCCTAAAATTTCTTTTGCTTTGTTAATATCTTTACCAATTTGTGTTTTTAATAAGGCTAAATCATTGAATTTCTCATTAGCTCTTATATAGTCAATAAAGCTTAACTCCACTGATTTTGTATTTGTGTTTGTGAAATTTTCATCTAAAATATGCGTTTCTAAAGCAAAATTTTCATCAGTAGATCTTATACCTATAAAACTTACACTATGATAACTTTTATTTTCAATCTTTACCAAAGTCGCATATACACCATCTTTAGGTAAAAAGAAGTCTTTGACGCATAAATTTAAAGTTGCAAAAAGCTCTTTAGCACCTATGCCTTGCCCTTTGATGATATTTGTCTGTATAGTATAAAACCTACCTAGGAAATTTTTAGCTTCTTTAACTTTTGCTTCTTTAAGTAAGGTTTTAATCATACTTGTATGAACGCTTTTGTTTTGAATTTTAAACTCATCTACAATAATAGTGTTTATACCACAAAGGCTTTGTATGTCTTTGGCACTGCATTTTCTTTCTTTACCAAATTTAAAATCATAACCTACGATGATTTTTTCTAGTTTGGGAAATTCTTGCTTTAAAAGCTTTAAAAAATCCTCTCCTTTGTAATCTTTGATTTTTTCAAAATCACAAAAAATCAAAGGAAAATCAACTAAAGTTATTCTAAAATCCTTAGGCGTTAGAGCTTCTTTTTCCTCTTTAGTGATGATAAACAAGGCTCCGTTTTCATCTAAATGCTTAAAAAGCTCATAATGCCCCAAATGCATACCATCAAAACGCCCTATGGCTAAGCTAGTGATCTTAGTTTTTTCTATAGGCGTAGAAAAACTCAACATTGCCTTCTTTTCCTTTTAAGTGCGACTCTTGACTTACTTGTAAAATCCAACCAAGCTTTGCACAGGCTTTTTCAAAGCTTTCTTTAGCAGTTTTAATAGCCTTTATATCTTTTACTACTCCGTTTTTATCACGCTTAGCATTTTTACCTACTTCAAATTGAGGCTTAAAAAGCAAGATGATAAGATCTTTAGCAAGCTTATCTATATGAAAAATCAAATGTGTTAAAGATATAAAACTCACATCACAAGTGATAACATCATATAAAATTTCACTTTTAAACTCACGCAAATCAGTGTTTTCACAAATTTGGATATTTTCTAAATTTCTTAAGCTCTCATGAAGTTGATTAGAACCTACATCCAAAGCTGTGATATGTTCAGCCTTGCTTTGATGTAAAATTTGCACAAAACCTCCAGTTGATGAGCCTATATCTAAACAAATTTTATCTTTTATAGTAAATGCATGATCTTGTAGAAAATGCTTGAGTTTAAAAGCAGCCCTACTTACAAAAAGCTCTTCTAAAAGCGTTAGCTTTAAACTCTCATCTTCTAAAGGATTTAAAGATGTGATTTTAAAAGAGGTTTTTTTAAATTCATCATTGAGTAAAATTTGCTTGTTTTCTATAAGCTCGCAAGCTTTATTACGAGAAATGTTTAACTTTGCACTTACAAAGACATCAAACCTCATCATCACCGCCTAAAAGAGCATTAAACTCAGCCTCATTGATGCACTTGACTCCTAAACTTTGAGCCTTTTCAAGCTTTGAGCCTGCTTCACTTCCGTATAATACAAAGTCCGTTTTTTTAGACACACTTGAGCTTACCTTTGCTCCAAAGCTTTCGATTAATTCCTTAAAATGATCGCGTGATTTGCTTAAAGTTCCTGTGATAACAAAGGTTTTATTAGAAATATTTTCATTTATAATAAGCTCTTTTTTCTCATCCTCTAAATGCAAAATTTCATAAAAATGTTTAATGCGGTTTGCGTTAACATGGGTAAATTCTTCTAAGCTTTTAGCCATTTGCTCGCCAAAGCCTTCTAAATTTGCATAAGCTTCATAGCTTTGCATAAACCATTCAAAGCCAAAAGATTGTGCTAGCTTTTTAGCTGCTACTTCTCCGATATGCTCTATACCCAAAGCAGTGATAAACCTTGATAAGGGGCATTTTTTTGCATTTTCAATAGCGCTTAGAAGATTGTTGATTTTTTTCTCTTTAAAGCCTTCCAATCCTTCAAAATCACTATATTTTAAGAAAAATATACTTTCTATGTTAGTGATTTTTCCTTCTTTAAATAAAAGCTCGACGATATTTTCTCCAAGGCCATCTATATTTAAACACTTTTTGGATACAAAATGTATAATGGAATTTACAAGTCTTGCTTTACAGTCTAGGTTTTGGCATTTTAAAAAAGTGCCCTCATCTAAAAGCTCACTTAAACACTCAGGACAAAGAGTTGGTTTAGTAATCTTACTTTCTAAACCATCACGCCTTTGAGTAAAAACTTTAGTGATTTTAGGTATGACATCTCCACTTCTTATCACGCTTACGCTATCGCCTATCATCACTCCAAGTCTAGCTATCTCATCAAAGTTATGCAAGGTTGCAGACTTTACTATAACCCCATCTAAATTTACAGGTTCTAGTACTGCCACAGGGGTAATCACTCCGCTTCTTCCAACTTGTAAATTAACCCCAAGCAAGGTTGTGGTTTTTTCCAAAGCAGGAAATTTAAACGCGGCCATAAATTTTGGAAATTTCACTGTATAACCCAAAAGCTTGCAATGAGCTAAATCATCTACCCTTACAACCATACCATCCATCATCATAGGTTTTTGATCTCTTTTTTCTAAAAGCTCATGGTATTTTTCTAAAACCTCATCTAAAGTTTTTACACAAAAAACAAAATTATCTTTTAAAAAACCAAGACTTCTTACAAATTCCATCACTTCAGAGTGTTTCTTAAAATCTAAAGAATTCTCCCCCACTCCCCAAGGATAAAATTTTAAATTTCTTTCTTTTGTAATGCTTGTGTCAAGCTGTCTTAAAGAGCCACTTGCTGCATTACGTGGGTTTGCAAATAAACTTAAGCCATCTTTGGCTCTTTTTTCATTGATTTTTTCAAAATCTTCTTTTAAAATCACCACCTCACCACGAATTTCTATCTTGTCTTTATAAGGTATACTTTGAGGTATGTTTGATATCTCTTTAACATTTAAAGTAATATCCTCACCTATTTCGCCATCGCCTCTTGTAGCACCGCTAATTAAAATACCATTTTCATAAGTAAGATTTAAACTTGCTCCATCAAATTTAGGCTCTATGAAAAAATCAAACTCACATTTAGCTCTTTTTGCCCAAGCTCTAAGCTCAGCTTCATCAAAAACATCTTCCATAGACCACATTTTTGCACTATGTGCAAGTTTATGAAACTCACTTTGTATAGTTGGGGCGATATTTTGCGTAGGAGAATCTTTAGAAATCTTTTCTTGATGAAGCGTTTCAAATGCTTTTAACTCTCTTATAAGTTTATCGTATTCTTCATCACTTGCTAAAGGCTCGTCATCTTCATAATAAGCCCTCATCCATTCTTTTGCTAATTTTACCTTTTCTAAATACTCTTGATAAGTCATCATTACTCCAAAGAAAGTTCATCCATAGCTTTTGCAAGTTCAAACATTTGCTTATGTTCATACACATCATGCACTCTTATAATACTTGCACCATTTTTAAAAGCTTCTAAATGCAAATAAAGCGTGCCAGCTAGTCTTTGCTCAACACTTGAGCTAAAATAAGCATTTATCATACTTTTCCTACTAGCTCCGATTAAAAGCTCTTTTTCAAAGTGTAAAAAATGCTCTAAATGCTTGATTAACATCATATTATGCCAAGGACTTTTACCAAAACCAATACCAACATCTAAAATCACATCTTCTAAACCAAGCTCAATTAGTCTTTCTAGCTTTTGCGCAAAAAAATCATCAAGCTCAGCTAATACATCTTCATAATGCGGGTTATTTTGCATATTTTGTGGAGTATTTTGTATATGCATGAGTGTATAAGTGGCTTTGTATTTTAAAGCTAATTTAGCTAAATTTTCATTTTTAAAACCGGTGATATCATTAATAAGCTTAAAGCCTTTATTTAAAGCATATTCTAAACAATACTCATCAAAGCTATCTAAGCTAAAAATACATTTTTCATAAAGTTTTTCTTTATAGATTAAATCTAGGGTGTTTTTTAAGCGTTTAAACTCTTCTTCTTGCCCACAATATACACTACCAGGTCTTGAAGAAACCCCGCCTATATCTATATAATCAGCCCCTTGAGAAATCATAAGTTCGATTTTTTCTAAAACTTCATTTTCTTTAACCCTGCTTTGAGCATTAAAACTATCTTCATTAATATTAATCACACCCATAATTTTTGCATATTTGGGTTTAGTGAAATTAGACTTTAAAAATAATGCCAAATTTTTAAGCTTAAAATCTTGTAATTTTTCTTTTTCTATAAGCTTTTTGGCTTGATCTTGCGTTACCATAAGTAAGGCATTGGTGTGTTCTTTACCTAATATAACTTCTTTATGTGTTACAAGCTCAGCTCCAACCCTTAGCGCATCTTGTTTGAGTATATTTGCAGCAGGTGCTCTTAACTCTTTGATAAGAAAAAAATGAATTTGAGTTTTTTCACTCATAATTTTCTCGCCTGCTTTATGTGGCTTTATATATTTAGAAATTTTTTCAAAATCTGTATTAGGATTGATTTTAATGATTTTCATTTTTTCTCTCGTGTAAAATTAAAGCTATGGTGCTTAGCAAAATAGTTGGCTTTGCATTTAATTTAGCTAATTCATAAGCTTTGTAAAAAAATTCAATTTCTTCATCGTTTAATTTTATATCTTGTTTAAAACATTCATGGCTTAAAGCACTAATTAGCTCTAAACACTCATGCTTGTCTATATTTTCATATTGTTTTAATAATGAAGTAATTTGAGCTAGATCCATTGTTTTAAGATCCAAATTTAAAGACATCTTTTCTTTTTGAATTTTATGCTTTTCTATGATAAATCTTGAAAGTATAGTAGGTAAAAAAACATTTTTTGAAGGAGCTACGATGATAAAATATACATTTTTTGGTGGCTCTTCAAAAACTTTTAGCAAAAAATTTTGTGCCTCTTCACGAAAAGACTTAGCTAGTATAACAATGATTTTAGCTTGTGCTTCAGCTATATAACTTTCATTCATAATAGCTTTTGCGGTTGCTTGGCCGTTTTTGTCATAAGTTAAGTCATTTAGTCTTAATTCTAAGTCAGGATTTTTGGGTATGAAAAATTTAAGATTTTTTGCTCCATATTCTTCTGTGAGCTTTTCTTGCATTAGCTCAAAATCATTATGGATAATGATTTTATTTCTTAGATTCAAATTTCTACCTTAGAAAAAAGCACAGCCTCTAAGCTTTGCTCAAATACTTTATACAAAGAAATGAGTTTATAGTCTAATTCCTTATCGCGTGAGGAGAGATAAAAGCTATTTTGCAATTGCTCATCAAAAAGCCAAAGCATACTTTCTGCTTTGGAATTAGCGATTTTAAATTTAAAACCTGTATTAGCTCCTATATAAAAAAAGGCATAACCATTAGGAAAAGAAATACTTAAAAGATCATTTAGCAAATCTATATCTTCTTGGGTATTACAAGCTTTATTATAAATTCCTTTTAAAGACACAAAAGGCGCCAAAGGTCTTGTGGAACTAGCGTTAATTTGACTTAAAAAATACTCTTCAAACCACGTTCTTTGATCATCAGTAATCACAATAAAAGTATAACCTTGCAAAAGCAAAGCTAACTTAGAAGCGACCAAAGGCGACCACTCAAGACGCCTTTCTTCCAACCAACTTGTATAAGTACCATTTTCTCGGATTTGCTCTAGGGTAAATTTTAAAAAACTATTGCTCATTTATATATCTAGTTTGTAAACTTCATGCAATACTCTTACAGCTAATTCGCCGTATTTTTCATGCACGATAACTGAAATTTTAATTTCACTTGTAGAAATCATTTGTATGTTAATATTTTCATTTGCTAGTGCTTTAAAAGCTGCCGAAGCTACTCCAGAATGTGATTTCATACCCACACCCACAACTGAAACTTTTACCACAGCACTATCTGTTTCTATATTAGCATTAGCACCTAAAACTTTTTTCATAGCATTAGTTGCTAAATCAAGTTCATTTTCAGGCACAGTAAAACCTAAATTTGTAGCTCCATCTAAACCTACATTTTGAATAATCATATCTACATTGATATTTTCATTTGCTAAAGTCCCAAAAATTTCAGCAGCAATGCCTGGCTTATCATCGATATTTCTTAAAGTAACCCTTGCTTGGTTTTTATCTAGTGCTATACCACTAACCAAAGCTTGTTCCATATTTTCCTCCTTAGTAATAATCGTCCCTTCATTTTCATTAAAGCTACTTCTAGTAACTAATTTCACATTTAATTTTTTAGCAAGCTCTACAGAGCGATTTTGTAAAACCTTAGCTCCCAAACTTGCAAGCTCTAGCATTTCTTCATAAGAAATTTTATCTAGCTTTTTAGCCTTTGGCTCAATTCTAGGATCGGTAGTATATACCCCATCTACATCAGTATAAATTTCACATAAATTAGCATTTAAAGCTCCCGCTAGTGCTACCGCACTTAAGTCACTTCCACCACGCCCCAAAGTAGTAACATTACCCATTTTGTCAATACCTTGAAAGCCAGCAACTACTACGATATATCCCTCATCTAAGGCTTTGTTGATATTTGTAGTATCAATGTGTTCTATTCTTGCTTTAGTATAAACATCATCTGTAATAATCCCTGCATTGCGTCCGGAAAATGCAGTAGCTTTTAAACCCATTTCATTTAATGCAATAGCAAGTAAAGATGAAGTCACGCGTTCACCACTACTTAAAAGCATATCCATCTCACGACCTGAAGGATTTTTACTAAAATGGTGAGCAAAATCAATAAGTTCATTAGTAACCCCACTCATTGCAGAAACTACTACAACTAACTTATCGCAAGTTTTTTTGCTTTTTGCTACTCTTTTAGCAACTTCATCAATACGTTCAAGCGTTCCTACACTTGTTCCCCCATATTTTTGTACGACCAGCATTAAATATACCCCCTTTCTTTAAAATATTTTAAAACCCTAACATATATAGGTTTTTTAAAATGGTTAATCATATCATAAACATCTTCTAATGAAGCAAATTTATAAGCATCAAATTCAGGATTTTTAGTGTTTAGATTAATAATAGCTTTATTTTTTAATCTAACTAAAAAATATTTTTGGCTTTGACCATCATAAGGATACATTTTTTGTGCAACCTTAGCTGGAAAATCATAATTAATCCACTCAGGATATTCAGCTAAAATTTCAACCTCATCTGTGCCTATTTCTTCTTTTAATTCTCTAAACAACGCACTTTTAACATCCTCTCCTTCATCTATACCACCTTGAGGAAATTGCCATATATCTTCCATATCATTACGTTTAGCAAGTAAAATTTTACATTCAAAAGGATAAGCTGATGATAGTACTATAGCAGCTACATTTGGCCTATATTTTTTTTCTTTTTCCATGATTTTCTTATCCTTGACTTTTTAATAATATAATTCTAACAAAAAAATACGAATTTATAATCACATTTTAAAGAAGTTTTATGCATTTATACATACATATACCATTTTGTGAAAGCAAGTGTTTTTATTGTTCTTTTACTTCACTTAAAAAAAAGGACTTTGAAAAAGATTATTTAAATGCTTTAATGCAAGATATAAAATATCAACTAAATTTTTTCAAGCTTGATAAAAATTCCATAAAGACTGTTTTTATAGGTGGTGGAACGCCTAGTTTAATGGATGCTAGTTTTTATGAAAAAATATTTATTTTTATACAAAGTTATTTACAAAAAGATAGTGAAATTAGTATAGAAGCAAACCCCAACTCGAGTAATTTTTCTTGGCTTAAAGAGATAAAAAATTTAGGTTTTAATCGTATTTCTTTTGGAGTGCAAAGTTTTCATGAAAAAAAATTACAATTTCTTGGGCGTATTCATGATCAAAAAAGTATTTTTACTGGTATAGAAAATGCAAAAAAAGCAGGATTTGATAATATCAATCTAGACTTAATTTACGATACAAAACTTGATGATAAAAAAATGCTTGATTATGAAATTTCCAAACTTACTCTGCTTGATATTAACCATGTGAGTGCTTATAATCTAACCATAGAAGAAAAGACAAGATTTGCTAAAAAATTTCATTTTAAAAAAAATGCACCGCGCCTTGCAAAGCATTTTATCAAAGCGATTGAAAATCTTGGCTATAAACAATATGAAATCAGCAATTTTGGACAAATTTGCAAACACAATCTTGCATACTGGCAAGGAAAAGACTATATAGGCTGTGGTTTAAGTGCGGTGGGATTTTTAAAAAATCAAAGATTTTATACTAAAAAAAGTTTAAAAGATTATATAACAAATCCTTGTTTTAGAGAGATTGAAAATTTAAATTCAAAAGATTTACGCTTAGAGCATATTTTCTTAGGACTTAGAAATATTATAGGCGTGGATGAGACAAAGCTAGAACCTTTAGAAAAAGAAAAAGCGATGTTTCTTAGTAAAAAAGGAAAGCTAGTTTATAAAAATGGAATTTTTTATAATACTAACTACCTTTTAAGCGATGAGTTGGCTTTGTATATTAGCACTTAAGCTTTGCATTCACAAGAAAACCTTTTAAGCTCAGGAAGCTTTATGGAAAGTTCATTGATGTTTTTTAATATATCATTACAAAAATTATTTAAATTTTCTTTTACTCCATAATACGCCCAAACACCTTGTCTATCTACTTCTAAAAAATTAGCTTCTTTTAAAATTTTTAAATGTCTTGAAAGCCTTGATTGATTCATATTTAAAGAGCTTTGCAAATCACACACACAAAGCTTTCCGTATTTTTGTAAGAAAGCTAGGATCAAAATCCTGCTTTCATCATTAATCGCACTTGTTATTTTTAAAAACTCTTGCATAAAAATCCTTATATAAAAAACATTAAAAGACCAAAACTAATTGCTATAAAAACTATCATACCTGCAAATAAAATCAAAAAACTTGTTTTGAAAATTCTTTTAAGCAAAATAAGCTCAGGCAAAGAACACCCTGCTCCTGCTATTAAAAAACTCATCATTATACCAAGTGGAATTCCACTGGTAGTTAAAGCTAGTGCTACAGGTATCATAGCCGTACAATTCATATAAAGTAAAACTCCTATAAAAGCTGCTATAAATACGCCCAAAACTCCATAATCTTTCATATAATTTTGGAAAAAATCTTGTGGAAAAGCACCATGTATAACAGCCCCTATAGCCATACCTATAACAATATAAGGTAAAATTTTTTTATACTCTTTAAAACTTTGTGAAAATAATATTTTGATTTTACTTTCTTTAGCTTTGTTTTTAAAATTTAAAATTTTACTTGTTTTAGAATTTTTAGCAAAAACCAAGCTAGGTTTTTGACAACATGAGCTTTGAAAAGTATTATTAGAACAACATGACTTTTGCTCTAAATCATTTTTTAAAAAGTCTTCATTAAAAAATCCTTGAGTGTTTATTTTAGAAACACAAAAAGCAATAAATAAAATCACACAAAATAAAAATCCCACATAAAATAAAGATATTTTTAAGCCAAAACTCACCATAAACATCACTACTATAATAGGATTAATTAAAGGCGAGGTGATTAAATAAGCTATGCATACCCCAAGTGGGACTTTAGCTTTTAAAAATGCGTTTAAAAGCGGTATGCTTGAACATGAGCAAAATGGAGTTAAACAACCCAAAAGTATGGCTTTTATATAGCTTGCAAAAGAATCTTTCTTCAAATGCTCATTAAAAAATTTGGCATAGCGCTCATTTAAATAAGCAATAAACATACTAACTAAAATAAACAAAACAGATATTTCTATAAATAAAATAAGAAAATCTTTTAAAATAAAAACTAATTTCTCCATGCTTTTCCTTTTTTTATTTTTAATTCAATATATCAAAAATATATTAATATATCAAGATATCTTTATATATTAATATAGTAAAAGTAATAATATTTTTAAGTATTTTTATGTAAAATGTAAACCATATATTCAAATGAAAGAAGATAAAATAATGAGTTTTGGTGAAATTTTAGTTATTTTAGTTGTAGCTATTTTAGTGCTTGGGCCTGAAAAATTACCTTCAACTATAGTTGAAATTGCAAAAATTTTAAAAGCCATTAAAAGCAATATCGATGAAGCAAAAGCAAGTATTAATAAAGAACTAAAAATAGCAGAATTAAAAGATGAAGCACAAAAATACAAAGATGAATTCTCACAAACTAATGAAAATATCAGAAAAAAACTAAGTTTTGAAGAATTTGATCAGCTCAAAGAAGATATTTTAAACAACACCAAAGAATTAAAAAGTGAAATTAATGATTTAGAAAAGGATATACAAGAACTTTCTAATCTTGAAGAAAAAATTCAAAAAGATGAAAAAAATACTCAGAAAATGGAAAGCTAAGAATGTTTGAAGAATTAAAACCGCATTTAGTAGAACTTAGAAAAAGATTATTTATAAGTGTTGCTTGTGTTGTTGTGATGTTTTTTGTATGTTTTAGTTTTAATAACTATATCATAGATATACTAAAAGCGCCTGTTGAAGCAGCCTTACCTGAAATTTCAAGACAAATGACCTTCGTTGAATTGCAAGAGCCTTTATTTACTGCGATGAAGGTTTCGTTTTTTACAGCTTTTTTGATTTCTTTACCGGTTATTTTTTGGCAGTTTTGGAAATTTGTAGCACCTGGACTTTATGATAATGAAAAAAGATTAGTAGTGCCTTTTGTAAGCTTTGCTAGCATTATGTTTGCACTTGGTGCTTTGTTTTGTTATTATATAGTTATACCTTTGGCTTTTAAATTTTTGATTGATTTTGGGGTGCAAACCCAAGATTTTAAGCCTTTAATTAGCATAGGTTTATATGTAGGCTTTTTTACTAAATTAGTAATTGCTTTTGGTTTGGCTTTTGAAATGCCTGTAATAACCTTTTTCTTTGCTAAACTTGGACTGATTGATGATACTTTTTTGAAAAAACATTTTAGAGTTTCAGTTTTAGTGATTTTTGTTTTTTCAGCTATGATGACACCACCTGATGTTATATCACAATTTTTAATGGCTGTACCTTTGTGTGGGCTTTATGGAATTTCTATTTACATAGCTAAAAAAGTTAATCCTAGTCAAAAAGAAGATGATGAAAATGATTGATAAAGATCTTTTGCTTTCTAGTTATGATTATGATTTACCCAATGAACTTATAGCAAATTTTCCTATTTTACCCAAAGAAAATGCCAAGCTTTTAGTATATGAAAGATGTAAAAATCAAATTTCACATTTGCACTTTAAGGACTTAGCTAGAATTTTATCACCTTGTGAAATCATCTTTAATGATACCAAAGTCATCAAAGCAAGAATTTATGGAAACAAAGAAAGTGGTAGTAAAATAGAACTTTTTATCAACCATCCTTTAAAAAATAATGAATTTTTAGTGCAAATTCGGGGTAAGGTTAAAGAAGGGCAAATTTTATATTTTGAAAATTCTTTAAAAGCTAAAATCAAAAAATTACATGATGATGGCACAAGAGAAGTAGAGTTTTTTAATGATGAAAAAGAGCTTAGTCATCATGAAGTTTTTGAAATTTTAGAAAAAATAGGTCATATACCTTTGCCACCTTATATTAAAAGAGCAGATGAAGCGCAAGATAGCATTAACTATCAAAGCATTTTTGCTAAAAATCAAGGCGCAGTTGCCGCACCTACTGCAAGCTTACATTTTGATAAAGCAATGATTGATGAACTTAAAAAAAATCATAATATCCATACTATCACACTACACGTTGGTGCAGGAACTTTTAAAGGTGTAGAATGTGAAGATATACGTGATCATAAAATGCATTCAGAATTTTTTCATATTGATGATGAAACTTGTGCTTTGATTGATTCTTCTAAGAAAATACTAGGCGTTGGTACCACTGTTACTCGTTGTATAGAATATTATTATAGAAAAAAATTAAAAGAAGGTTTTTGTGATTTGTTTTTACACCCACAAAATACCCCGCAAAGACTTGATTATTTACTTACTAATTTTCACTTACCAAAATCAACTTTAATTATGCTTGTAGCAGCATTTATAGGTAGAGAAAAAACCTTAAAGCTTTACCATGAAGCCATAGAAAATAACTATCGTTTTTACTCATATGGTGATGGAATGCTAATTATTTAGTCTTTTTCTTGATATATTTTTTATCAATATAACCCAAATCTATAAGTTTTTGATAAATTTTAGCCAGTATAGGCCCTCCTGTACTACTACCGCTTTTTCCGTGTTCGATTAAAACCACTACTACATATTGTGGTTTTTCATAAGGTGCATAAGAAGTAATCCAAGCATGAGATCTTAAAAAATATTCTAAATCCTCTTCTTTAATACGCTTTTTTTCACTTTGAGAAATTCCAACTACTTGAGCTGTTCCTGTTTTGGCTGCTATGGTAATAGGTGAATTTCTTAAAAATCTTGCCGTAGTTCCACCGTCTTCATTAGCAACTTCATACATAGCACGCCTTAAAAGTGGAAGTTTTGATAGTTCAAAAGTCGTAAAAACACTTTCATTATTATCAAAATTTATCTTAGTAATATTATCATCAACGCTATGTAAAAAATGCGGTGTGATATCTTTAGCCGCAGCAATCATAGCTGTAAATTTAGCCACTTGCATAGGAGTAGCAAGAAAATCACCTTGTCCTATGCTTGTATTTAAAGTTTCACCTTGATACCATGGTTGGTTGTATTTTTCTTTTTTCCATATTCTATTAGGTACTGTTCCTATAAATTCATTAGGTAAATCCACTCCTGTTTTTGCACCAAAACCTATTCTTTCAAAAACAGAACTAATAGTATCAATACCAACCTCTAAAGCACCTTTATAAAAATACACATCACAACTTTCCCTAATAGCATCTGTCATATCTACATAACCATGACCTATAGCCTTCCAACATCTAAATTTTCTACCACCAAGCTCAAAGTTAGAATCACACAAATATTTATGATTTTCACTTACTTTTCCACTATCTAAAAAGGCCAAAGCTGTACCCATTTTTATAACTGAACCTGGAGGATAAAGACCGTTAATAAGTTTATTAGTAAAAGGATGGTTTAAATCATTAGAAAGTTTATCCCATTCTTCTTGGCTAATACCCGTAACAAATGGATTAAGATTATACTCAGGAAAACTACCCGCTGCTAAAATAGCTCCGCTTTTTACATCCATTACTATAGCTGCACCTGCTAAATTTTCAAAAATACTAGCTAAGTATTCTTGCAAATCAAGATCTATGCTTAAAGTGATATTACTTGAAGTAGGTTTTTTATAAGAAAGTTCTTCTATTTCTTTATTTAATGCATTTACCTTGCTAACCTTTTCACCCTTTTGACCTTGTAAAATATCATTATAAGAACGCTCTATGCCACTACGCCCTACATAGCTAGTTAATCTTGCAATTTCATTTTCATTCATATCATTTAAATTTGCTTTTCCAACATAACCTATAACATGGCTAGCTAAAGCATTATAAGGATAAAATCTTTGAGTAGTAGATTTAACTTGCATGTTTTCGCGCAAATTAAGCTTAGTAAAATGCTTAATCATCGCATCATATTCTATAAATGGAACCACTTCTATATAATCTTGGTTATAATAAGAATCTGCTTTTATATAAGTTCTTTTGAGCTTAGTAGCATTTAAATCCGGAAAGGCTCCTACTATAGCTTGTAATTCTTGCTCCAAAAGAGCTCTGTTTTTCTTTTTTATATGCAAATATGGCTTTATAGAGATCGAAAAACCTAATTTATTTACCGCTAAGGGTCTACCCTTTATATCTAAAATTTGCCCTCTAACAGGTGCTAAAAATTGCGTTTTAATGGCATTTTGTTTAGCTATTTCTTCATAATAAACATTAGATTTAATACTTATATAATACACCCTAGCAAGCAAAAGCAAGAAAAAACAAGCTATAAATCCCATCACCAAACGCATACGCATATTAGATTTTCCCTTTAAAAATAACAAAAGAAATCAAAGCCTCAACAGCAAAAAACCATAGATATTCAATACCAAATTTTAAAATTTCATTATTATCTAAATATGCTAAAAACACATCAAAAAGATAGATAAAAATATAAGCACACAAAGTAAATATAACGAGTAAATAATGACCTAGTTTTAACTTGCTTTTAAACCAATCGACAAAAAGATGATAAAAAACAAAAAAAGCTATCCATGAGCTAAAAAGATAAAATCCATGGACAATATCAACTAGCAAAAGATAAAACAAAGAAAAATACCATCTAAAATCAAGCTTATTAAGAGTTCTTTCTTTTTCTTTTAAAAGCACTATCATATAACAAAAAAACACCCCAAATAAAGGAGGCATCCAATAATACACAGAGCTTAGCACTTGATAAAAAATCAAAGATAAATAAAAAAATAAATAAGAAAAATCAAATCTATTTTTTACTAAATTTCTACTCCTCATTCAAACCCAAGCTCTCTAAAATGATTTTTTGTTCTAATTTATCAATACCACTTTTTTTCAAATTTGACACTAAGATAGCATTTTTATTTGTATTTAAAATTTTTGCTTTTTGACTTTGATTGAGTTTGTCTGCTTTTGTAAAAACTGTTATTTTTTTTTGATCAGCTCTAATAAAAGAATCCAAATATAAATCCAAATTTGCATCAATATCTAAATTTTCATGTCTTGAATCTATTAGATGGATAAAAAGCTTAATAGAACTGCGCTCTTTTAAAAACTCATCTAAATTTTTATTCCAAATAGCCTTAGTTTTTTTGCTCACTTTAGCATAACCAAAACCGGGTAAATCAATAAATATTAGTTTAAATTTATCCTCATCTTTTTTGCAATCAACTTCAAAAAAATTAATAAGTTGTGTTTTACCTGGAGTTGAAGAACTTTTCGCTAAATTTTTATTTTTGCATAGTGTATTAATCAAAGAACTTTTACCCACATTAGAACGTCCCAAAAAGGCGATTTCAGTGTATATAGGTTGTGGTGCTTCGTCTATTTTGGAAGCAGAAATTAAAAATTTAGCATTTAATATCATTCTTTTACTTCAAATACAAATTTGGCAGGTTTTTTATCTTTACTCACTACTCTATAAGTCATATTTTTTCTATCTACTATGATTTTATCCCCTATGAGTTCTTTTTTTGTTTGCATTTGTGTAATTTTTGCATTACCATTAATCTCATATGTATCCTTAGCTACATTATAAATAAATTCATCACCGCTTCCATGATAAGTTTTATCTTTCATCATGATTTTAAATTTAGCATCTTTAGTAGCTATATACTTGATGGGTTGTTTGTTTTTCATATAAATAACTAATTTTTGCGAATTTAAAACATCATTACCTTTTTTAACTTCTACATCACCGGTTAATACACTTGTTTCATTTTTTTCATCTAAGTAAAAATCCTTAGCGTAAACTTCTATTTTTTGTGCACTAAATGCGAACAAATTTAACAAACACAAAAAAATTACTGCTCTAAAAACCATGCTTTTATTCCTTGAATTTTTAATTCTTTTTGATTTACATCATATAAAAAATTATCCCCAAAAACTTCATTTAAACCTATATATGCTTTAAAATTATCATTAGAAAATAAAATTTTATTTTTCATATCATAAGTTGCTTTTTGGGTAAAAATAGAAGTTTGGTTATGATCAAAATAACTTACATTGCCTTCTAAAATGGATTTTTCTTCATTTCTTACTAATAAATCTGAACTTAAATTATAATCAAGCGCTTGAACTTTAAAATCATCAAAAATATCTTTGTCTTGATATTTTACCCAACGACTTGCCTGATATGTAGCCTTAATTACACTAGCATTTAACTCATAATCAAGCACATCAAAAGCTTGCATATTTGCCACATCTACCTTTTGTGGTTTTATAGCAAATAAATAAGGATCTTGAGTACTTAAAATCACCATAACAAAGGCAAATAAACTCATCAATATAGCAAAAATTTTTATCGCCAAAGTTTATCCCATTGAGCTTGCATATTATTATGTTCAATTAAAATTTCAATCATCTCGCTCACTGCTCCATTGCCACCTTTTCTATTTAAAACTTTATCAGTTTTCAAAGCCTTATGTGCATCTTTTGGCTTGAAGCTATATCCAACTGCTTCAAGCAAACTCATATCATTATAATAATCCCCAATAGCAGCACATTGAGAAAAATCTAAATTTAATTTTTCTAAAATTTCTTTAGCGCAAGCTAGTTTATCACTAATACCTTGATAGACTAAATCAATTTTTAAATCCCTAGCTCTAAAATACACACACTCGCTAGTCCTACCCGTAATGATAGCAACTTTTTTACCAAGCTTTTGCCAAGCTTCAATCGCCGCGCCATCTTTTACATTAAATTCTTTAATCTCGCCATAATTTTGTGTGTAGATGATTTTACCATCTGTTAGACAACCATCTACATCTAAAAAAATAAGTTCTATCATAATCTTACTCTCTTACTATAAACGCACCTGGGAAAGATCCACTATCAACAAAATCTCTTGCTTCTTGCTCACTTCTAAAACCTTTTAAAAATACTCTATGCAAGCCATCTTTAGCACTTGTTTGTATTGTTGAAGTATAAGAATTATAATTTTTGTATCTACCTGCTATTAGCTCTGCGCCACTTTTATTTCTAAATGCTCCAATTTGCACCATAAAAGATCCACCTTGGAAAATATGACCACTATCAGCAATCTCTCCACTGCTGCCTAAATTAGAATTAGTATGAACTGAACCCGAACTTGCACTTGTTCCAAAGCCAATCACTTCAAGTCTTACAGGAGCTGTTCCAGATTGAATCATATCTATATCTCTTGCAGCCATATTAGATAAATCTATAATCCTACCTGCTACAAAAGGCCCTCTATCATTAATCCTAACAGTAGTTTGACGGTGATTTTTTAAATTAGTTACTTTTACTATGGTATTCATAGGTAAAGTTTTATGAGCTGCAGTATAAGCGTGTTGATCATAAGTTTCACCATTGGAAGTTTTTTTACCATGAAAACCTGGTCCATACCAACTAGCTATACCATCGGCAGTCTCACCTACTTCTACTACAGTTGGATAATAAGTTTTACCATTAATAGTGTAAGGCTTCATAGTACCTTTTAAACTAGTGTTATTGTGCTTTACACTTTTAAAATCTCTCTCTGGATAATACACAGTAGGTGTGCTAATAGGCACCATACTACAAGCACTAAACAAAACTCCCACACAACTAACGACTAACGACTTTTGTATGAGAGCTTTTGAATATTTTTTGAGTTGTTTTGATTTTTGCATTATTATTCTCCTTAATTTTTAACACAAGTTTTTGATTGATATTGATTAAATTTCCTTTTATTTTATTATATTCTTTAATACTTTCAACGCTTATTCTATGTTTTCTTGCAATAGTATAAAGACTATCACCTTCTTTTACTATATAAATTTTTGTATGTGGAATGGTTGTATCCACCTTAACTAATTTTACATTCTCCAATGCCTTTTCTACTGCCACACTTTTGCTTAAAGGAATGTACATATAATAATCTTTTTTATCAGGTGGAGTAAAATCATAATTAAAATGTGGATTATAACGCTTAAATTCTTTATAAGACATTTTAGCTACTTTGGCAAGCTCTCTTAAAGAAACACTTGGTGGAACTGAGATTTTTTTAACTTCACTTGATAGGGCATAATTAAGCAAAGCGCTATCTTGAGAAATTAAAAAATCATTATTATTTGCTAAAAATGCCATAGTAAGAATTTTTCTAATAAAAATTCTAGTTTCTAATGGCAAGTATTTTTTATCAGGATCAAGCAAAACCCTTAAATCATCACTTTTTGCTTTTTTTATAGCTTGACGTAATTTACCATCACCGCAATTATAAGCTAAAATAGCCAAATACCATTTTCCAAACTGCTCTTTTAGTTGTTTTAAATAAGTAATAGCTGCATAAGTTGATTTTACTAAATCTTTTCTCTCATCTACATAAGGATCTATTCTTAAACCCAAAGTTTGTGCTGTTGGTTTCATAAATTGCCAAACACCCACAGCTTTAGTTCTTGAAATAGAATGAATTTTTAAACCAGATTCTACAATTGCTAAGTATAAAAATTCTTGAGGGATATTTTCTTTTTCTAGGATTTTGCGGATAATCGGGGTGATTTTGTAAAATTCCCTCATCGTATCTACTAAAGTTTTAGAATGCATATCCATGGAAGATTCTTTAAATTCTAAAAAAATCATATCACTAAGATAGCTTGCTTCTATATCTAAATTTCTTAAAATTTGTGCTTGTTGAGTATAGTGCTCTGGAGTAAATTGCAAGGCTTTAGCATTTAAACATAATAATACTAAAATAAAAAATAAAAAGCTTTTTTTCATCATAAACCTTGGAAAAACAAACGATTAGCGTTAGAATTAGTAAGTTTTATTATTTCATTTTTAGATAAATTTAAAAGCTCAGCCATTTTTTGAGCTACAAAATGGGTCAAAATAGGATCATTTACCTTGCCACGATATGGCTCTGGAGTTAAATAAGGTCCATCTGTTTCTAAGACTAGTTTATCTTTTGGAATTTTAGGTAAAACTTCTACTAGTTTTTTTGCATTTTTAAAAGTTAAAACCCCACCTATACCAAAATAAAAACCATCATCTGCTAGCTGAAGTAAAAGCTCACTAGCATTAAAACAATGCAAAACACCACCTTGTAAATCTTTTGCATATGTTTTTAAAATATTAAAACTATCTTCATTAGCTTCACGCACATGAACAATCAAAGGCTTTTTATATTCAATAGCTAGCTGAATTTGAACTATAAAAACTTCTTTTTGCTTTGCTTTTATTTCATCCTCATCAGCCCTTAAACGATAATAATCAAGCCCGCACTCACCCACTGCAATGCATTTTTTATCATTTATAAATTCTTTTAAAACATCCAAATCAAAATCATCTATATCATAAGGATGTACCCCACAAGAAAAATACACATTTTCATAATCATGTGCAATTTCTCTTGCTCTTGGCAAATCTTTTATATCTGCTCCAGGTATGATGATTTTATCTACTCCATTAGCAAAGGCATGATTTAACATCTCATCCAAATATCCAAAATAAGCTTGATTATCTAGATGACAATGTGTATCTATGATTTTTTCACTAAAGTCACAATCTAAAAACATACCTCTACCCTATTTTTACCATTAGCCTTAGCTAAATCTAGTGCCTTTTGAGCATTATTAAGCAAATCTTGTATTTGGCTTGTTTTACCTCCAAAAGCAACTCCTACAGAAATACTATAATCAACCTCATCTAAAGCTATTAAAACACTTTCTTTAGCAATATTTACTCTTATATTTGAAAAAGCTTTCAATGCTTCTTTATTATCTGTATTTTTTAAAAGTACGTAAAATTTACCATCTTCAATTCTAGTTGCTAAATCCATGCCGCGAATTTGATCTTTGATTTTTTTAGCTGTGTGTTTAATCACTCCATCACCACAATCATAACTTAGTTCATAGTTAATTGTTGCAAGATTGTCTATATCAATTAATGCTAAAGCTAATTCTTCACTTTCTTGCATATCTTCTAAATAATCTAAAAATCTTTTTTCAAAATTTGCATAATCATCAAGTCCTGTTAGCAAATCTTTACCCAAACTATACTCATCAAGTAAAACACATTTTTGCATATAATCTAAGCAATTATTCACTCTACAATTAAGTGATTCTTTTTGGAAAGGTCTGATCACATAGTCATTTACGCCCTTTCTAAAAGCTCTTGCCTCTAGCGCATCATCTTTATCTCCAACCATGATCACACCAAGTTCTATCTTAGAGTATTTTGAGCGAATTTCTACAAGCAAATCTTCTCCATTAATTACAGGCATAGTTGCATCACAAATTACCAATTTTGTATCAGGATTATCACTAAGATAACTTAGCGCTTCTTCTCCATGTGCTGCTGCTAAAACATTAAAAAGTTGATTATTAAGATTTTTTTTCATTTCTGCGCGTAAAGTTACATTAGCGATTGCTAAAATTATCTTAGTTTTATTGTTTTTTTGAAGCATTCTAATGGAACTTAGCATTTCATCAATACAGCTTTCGCTTTCTTTTTGAATATAACCTATAATATCTTTTTCCATAAATTTCTTACGCGTTTGCCCATCACTACTTCCTGTAAGTACTATAGCAGGAATATTTTTTTCTAAAACCACATCCACCACTTCTCCATTGGGAGCATCTGGCAAACAAAGATCTACAAAAGCCATAAAATAATCATTTTTCACTAATTCTTTAGCACTATTCATATCAAAAGCAACATCTACTTTTAAACCCAAAGTGTTTTCTACTTTTTTTGCTAAAAGCTTTGTAAGCATTTTGTTATCATCAATAATTAAAATTTTTTCTTCCATAGCCAACTCTCTTTATAATTTAAAAGTATAATTATAACATATAGAAATTTACTTTTTGTTTTTAAAGTAAAGTTCTAGTAAATTCTAAAGCCTCTTGTGTGATATTTTCCCCACTTACCATTCTAGCAAGTTCTCTTACTCTTTCTTCTTTTTCTATTTTTCTTACCCTACTTTCATTTCCTATTTTTTCTACTAAAAAATGATTGCTTGCTTTTGATGAAAGCTGTGGTAAATGTGAAATTGCAAAAATTTGATAAAACTTAGCAAGCTCTTTTAATACTTCAGCTATACTCATAGCTTCTTTGCCACTTAAATTTGCATCAATTTCATCTAAAAATATTATCCCACTAGCTTTATTAGTAACATTGCATTCTGTTGCAATAAAAGAAAGTCTTAGACGGTTTATCTCGCCTGAACTTAAATTTTTTAAACTAGCCTCATTGATATTTAAACTCACTTCATCTTTACCTAAAATACTTAAAGCACAATCTTTAAGTTCTAATTTAACTTCTTTCATATAAAGTTTTTCAAGATAAAAATTCAGTAATTTTTCAAGCTCTTTTAATCTTTTTTTACGCAAAGTACTTAATTTTTGACTTTTCTCATCTAAAAGTATTTTAATACTTTGTACTTTTTCTTCTAATTCCTTTTTTTCAAAACTTAAATTTTCATAATGAGCTAATTCTGCCTTTTTCTTCTCCAAAGCTTCTAAAGCTTCTTCTATGCTTCCATATTTTGAAATCAAAGAAGAAAGTTTTTCTATCCTATCAAGTACTTCTTCTATATCAAAATCAAAATCATCAAAACTTTGATTTTCCCACACTGCCCTTAGTTCATTTAAACACTCTGAAAAAAATGAACTATCAACATCACTAATTTGCAAAGCTTCAATCACTGCTGATTCTAATTCAAAAATTCTACTTGCCCTATTCCAAGCAGCGTCAATTTTATCTTTTTTCGAAAGTCTTTTTTTAAAACTCATTAATTCATCAAATTCACCTATTTTTGGGTTAATACTTTGAATTTTTTGTATTTCAAAGCTCGTAAATTCTTTTAATTCTTCTACCTTTTTTTCTTCTTCTTGAATTTTTTCTAATTTAGTTTTATTTTCCATATATTCTTTATAAATATTTTTATATTCATTTAAAAAATCTTGAAATTTCTTATCCTCTTTTGATTGCATAAAATCAAGTAAGTTTAAAAATCTTTCATTTGAAAACTCATTATTTTCCTTAGCTGAAAGATATTTTACAAATTTCTTAGAAAGCAAGGCTAAATTCTTTTTTGAAATAAGTTGATTATTGATAAAATAACGCGAGCTTTTATCTTTTAAAAGTTTAAATACATTTAATTCTTCATTTTCGATACCAAACTCATCTAATTCAAGTTCATCATTTAACAAAATTTCTACCATTTTAGCTTCACTCTCACTTAGAGCAAATGCTGCCAAAATAGCCTTAAAAAGTACAGACTTTCCAGCACCACTTAAGCCAGTAAAGACAGTAAGTCCAGCTTCTAAGTCTAATTTTGCTTGTTTAAAACCTAAATTTTCTTTAATAAAAATACTCTCTATCATCACTTGCCCCAATTTAACTTTTCTTTTAAAACTTGGAAATAATCTCTATCTTTTTTATGTATAAAACTAAGTTCTTTTTTGCTAAGTCCTATAAGAATTCTATCATATTCTTTAGGATCAATCACTTCTTGCCCATCTAAATACAGCAAACAATGCTCAACTTTCAATTCAAGTTCAAAGCCATAAGGTAAAACTATAGGCCTTTGAGTTAAAGAATGAGAGCAAACTGGAGTTAGAACAAAAATTTCACTCCAAGGATGCACTATAGGCCCACCTGCACTAATATTATAAGCAGTCGAGCCACTTGAGCTAGCTATAATCAAACCATCTCCATAATAAGCATTAAAAAGTTTATTTTCAAAAAAAACTTCTACATTTGCCATTAAAGCATTATCACGAGAAAAAACCGCATCATTAAAAGCAAATTTTTTAATGATCTTATTTTTTTTAAAAAGCGTTATTTGAAGCATTTTGGCTTTTTCTATTTTAAAATCACTTTTAAAAAAATCTTTAAAAAAACTTTCTACCTCATTAAAAGAAAGAGCTGTTAAAAAACCTAAATTTCCTGCATTTATCCCCAAAATAGGCTTTTTAGCCTGATAAACTTGCCTACATAAAGACAAAAGTGTACCATCTCCACCCAGAGAAATCAAAAAATCTAATTCTTGTAAATCTTTTAGATTAATTTTTTCTTGCTCTAGCAACACAAGCTCTATATTTTTTTGCAAAAAAATTGCTCTTAAAAAATCAATTTGCTTGTTTAAATTTGTATTTAACCTACAAAATAAGCCTATTTTTTGAATTTTTTCTATATTTATACATTTTTTCATAAAAAAATTATAACAAAACTTAGCTAAGCAAAAGAATAAAATACTATAATAACAAAATTGAACAAAATTAAGCTAAGGAAAAATTTTGAGAACTCATTATAATACAGAGCTTAACATACAAAATGTTGGCGAGGAAGTAACATTATGTGGTTGGGTAAATTCTTACCGTGATCATGGAGGTGTAATTTTTATCGATCTTAGAGATCGTAGCGGACTTATACAGTTAGTATGTGATCCTGCAGATAATCAAGAAGCACATAATATAGCTTCATCAGTAAGAAATGAATATGTTTTAATAGCACAAGGTAAAATTCGTCCACGCGGTGAAGGACTTGTAAATCCAAAATTAAAAACCGGAGAAATAGAAGTTGTTATAAATAAACTTACTATTGAAAATGAAAGTGCTGTAATACCTTTTGCTATAGGCGATGAAAGCGTTAATGAAGAATTAAGATTAAAATATAGATTTTTAGATTTAAGAAGCAAAAAACTTTATGATAATTTTGCTCTAAGATCAACTGCTTGTATAGCAGCAAGAAATTCTTTATCAAGCATGGGATTTTTAGAGGTTGAAACCCCTATTTTAACTAAAGCCACTCCAGAAGGTGCAAGGGATTATTTAGTACCATCACGTGTACATCAAGGCGAATTTTATGCCTTACCTCAAAGTCCCCAACTTTTCAAACAACTTTTAATGTGTTCAGGATTTGATAGATATTTTCAAATTGCAAAATGTTTTAGAGATGAGGATTTAAGAGCAGATCGCCAACCTGAATTTACTCAAATAGACATAGAAATGAGTTTTTGTGAGCAAAAAGATATCATAGCTATGGCAGAAAATTTACTCAAAGATATTTTCAAAGCTTGCGGAAAAGAAATTAACATACCTTTTAGACAAATGAGTTATAAAGAAGCTATGGAAAATTATGGCTCTGATAAACCTGATTTAAGATTTGATATGAAATTTATTGATGTGATTGATATTTTTTCAAAATCAAATAACGAAATTTTTGCAAATATCGCAAAAGATACGAAGAAAAATCGCATTAAAGCTTTAAGAGTTCCAAAAGGCGATACGATTTTTTCTAAACGCCAAATGCAAAGATTTGAAGAATTTGTACGCAAATTTGGAGCGGCAGGACTTGCATTTATACAAATGAAAGAAGATGGTCCTAAGGGTCCACTTTGTAAATTCTTTAGCGAAGAGGATTTAAATGCTTTAATCCAAAGATGTGAATTAGAAGTTGGAGATGTAGTATTTTTTGGTGCAGGAGCTAAGAAAACCGTGCTTGATTATATGGGTAGATTTAGATTATTCCTCGCTGATGAAATGAAAATTATCGATGAGGATAAATTAGAATTCTTATGGGTTATTGATTTTCCTATGTTTGAACAAAATGATGATGGAAGCTATTCTGCAATGCACCATCCATTTACTATGCCAAAAAATATTGACGAGCAAGATTTAGAAGAAATTAATTCTATTGCACATGATGTGGTGTTAAATGGTGTAGAATTAGGTGGTGGTAGTATAAGAATTCATAAAAGCCCTATCCAACAAAAAGTCTTTAAACTTTTAAATATTAATGAAGAAGAGCAAAGAAAGAAATTTGGCTTCTTACTTGATGCATTAAGCTTTGGAGCACCACCACATGGTGGTATAGCAATAGGCCTTGATAGACTTATCATGCTTTTAACAAAATCTTCAAGCATTAGAGAAGTTATAGCATTTCCTAAAACACAAAGAGCACAATGTCTTATGACTCAAGCTCCAAGCGAAGTAAGCAATGAACAAACGAGAGAATTAGGTATAAGATTAAGGGAGAATACTAAATGAAACAATTATTTTTAATTATAGGTGCACCAGGTAGTGGTAAAACAACCGATGCAAGCATCATAGCTAAAGATGATGCAAGCGTTACTCACTATTCTACAGGTGATTTACTAAGAGCAGAAGTGGCTAGTGGAAGCGAACTTGGAAAGACTATTGATAGCTTTATTTCTAAGGGAAATTTAGTTCCACTAGATGTAGTTGTAAATACTATCATCACTGCTTTAAAAAATGCACCAACTAATACTATATTAATAGATGGTTATCCAAGAAGTGTTGAACAAATGCTTGAGTTTGATAAGGTATTAAAAAACCAAAGTGAAGTAATTTTAAAAGGTGTTATAGAAGTTAAAGTTAGCGAAGAAGTTGCTAGAGAAAGAGTTTTAGGACGTGCTAGAGGTGCTGATGATAACGAAGAAGTTTTCAATAATAGAATGAAAGTTTATTTAGAACCTTTAGAAGAAATAACAAATTTTTATACTAAAGAAAATATCCACCATGTAATCAATGGTGAAAGAAGTATTGAAGCTATCGTAGCTGATATGAAAAATTTAATCAATGATTTATTAAAATAAAGGATAAAAAATGGATATTAGCAAAATCAAAGTTGGAGAAGTGCCAAACAAACTTAATGCAGTTATTGAAATTCCTTATGGATCAAACATTAAATACGAGCTTGATAAAGAAAGCGGAGCCATCATGGTTGATCGTGTGATGTATTCAGCTATGTTTTATCCGGCAAACTATGGGTTTATACCAAATACTCTTGCAGATGATGGCGATCCTATTGATGTTTTGGTTTTAAATGAATACCCTATCCAGGCAGGAGCTGTGATTCCTTGTCGTTTAATAGGGGTATTATTAATGGAAGATGAAAGCGGTATGGATGAAAAATTACTTGCTGTTCCTGTAAGTAAAATTGATCCAAGATATGATAATATTAAAAGTTTAGATGATTTACCAAAAGCAAGCTTAGATAAAATCAAAAATTTCTTTGAAACATATAAAATGCTTGAACCAAACAAATGGGTAAAAGTAAAAGAATTTGCAGGCATTGAAAAAGCAAGTGAAATTTTAGAAAATTCTATTAAAAATTATAAATAATCAAAAGTCCTTTTAAGGACTTCACAAAGGATAAAAAATGAAAAGTATTATTGCTTTTAGTATAGCTTTTGTGGTGCTAATAGGCGCTAGTATTGGTTTTTATATGTGGTATTTTGAAGATGATTCAAATACTTATGTATACGATTATAAAAAAAGTAGTTCTTATCAAAGCTACACTCCACCAAGTACTCAATACAATCAAGAAAGAAATAATATAAGTGATAATACTTATCAATCACAACAAACAGTTCAAGAGCCCTTAAAAGAAGAAACTCCAGTACAAAATAATCCTATCATAGATGAAAATACAAGTACTCAAGAAGTTGCGCTAACAACCCAAACAAATATGGCTGAAGTTTCTAAAAATGAAACTATTACACCTAAAGTAACCCAAGAAGAAGAAAAAGTTCTCGTTGAAAACAACAAACAAACAAGCGTAAAAAAAGAAAAAACAACAAAATATAAAAATACCATGCAAGAATACATTGCAAAAGGCAAAACTAGCAGATATGAGCCAAGCTTGAGTGATGATTTTGTTAAAGTTTATGTATTAAATGGAAAAAGCTTAAGTGATTATAGAATTGATATGCTAAAAGAAATGATTAATCCTGTTAAAGTTAATTCTCAAGACTATAATTTAACTATTTTTATCGATATGCTATCAAACGACAATATGAAATTAAGCATATATAATAAAGATATTGTTTTTGCTAAAAATAAGAAAAAATACAATTATGTAGATGTTAAAATTTCTGATTTGAAATTTTTATTTGAAAGAAATGGATATAGCGAATATAGCAATGAAAATTTACTTGAAAAAATCAATCAAAATCTAGCAAGAGAAGATATAATCAAAAGAATCAAAATTCAAGGTTATGCAGACGATAGAGGTAGCACTTTTGCAAACTACATGATAGGATTAAATAGAGCAATGAATGTGGCTAAACATTTCTTTAGCTTTACTGAGGTTATAGAAATAGAATCTTTAGGAAAAGACACCTATCCTACTAAAGATAAATCTGATTCTCAAAGACAAAATAATCGTAAAGTAGAAATTAGTTTTTTATAACTAATTTCTAAATTTCAAAACTTCTTTAACAATTTTAAGCTAACATAACAATTTATTTTCATTCTCAAGGTAGCAATTATGTATGATAAATCACTAGAAAAAGAATATTATAAAATTTGCGAAGAACGCGGATATTTTGAAATCAATGGTAATGAAAAAATTCAAGAAAAAGGCAAAAACTTTTGCATTATGATGCCTCCACCTAATGTAACAGGCGTTTTACACATAGGCCATGCCCTAACTTGTACTTTACAAGATATCACAACGCGTTATAAAAGAATGGATGGTTATAAGACTCTTTATCAACCAGGGCTTGATCATGCAGGCATTGCAACACAAAATGTTGTAGAAAAACAACTTTTAGCTCAAGGCATTAAAAAAGAAGAACTCGGTAGAGAAGAATTTATAAAAAAAGTATGGGAGTGGAAAGAACAAAGCGGTGGTACTATAGTTAAGCAAATGCGAATTTTGGGTATCACTCCTGCTTGGAGTCGTTTGCGTTTTACTATGGACGAGGGTTTGGTAAATGCAGTAAAAAAAGCTTTTGTAGATCTTTATGATAAAAAGCTTATTGTGCGTGGAAATTACATGGTAAATTGGTGTACTCATGATGGAGCATTAAGCGATATAGAAGTTGAGCATAAAGAAAATAAAGGAAAATTATATTATTTAAAATATTTCTTAGAAAATTCTCAAGAATACATCGTAGTAGCCACCACAAGACCAGAAACTTATTTTGGCGATAGTGCTGTAATGGTTAATCCAAACGATGAAAGATTTAAACACTTAATAGGCAAAAATGTCATTTTACCTTTAATAGATAGAAAAATTCCTATTATTGCTGATGAACATGTAGATATGGAATTTGGTACAGGCTTTGTGAAAGTAACCCCAGCACATGATCATAATGACTATGAAGTAGGCTTAAGACATAAACTTGAATTTATTACTATCTTTGATGAAAAAGGTATTTTAAATGAACATTGCTTGCATTTTAAAGGCTTAGAAAGATTAGAAGCAAGAGATGCTATTATAAAAGAATTACAAGAAAAAGGTTTTGTTGAAAAAATAGAAGATTATACTAATCAAGTAGGATATTGCTATCGTTGTAAAAATGTAGTAGAACCTTACATTTCTAAACAATGGTTTGTAAAAAATGAAATCGCAAAAGAAAGTATAGAAAAAGTTAATCTTGGTGGAAGTAAATTTTACCCTGCGCATTGGATTAATAGTTTTAATGCCTGGATGAGAGATTTAAAAGATTGGTGTATTTCAAGACAACTTTGGTGGGGTCATCAAATTCCTGTGTATTATTGTGAATGTTCTCATGAATGGGCAAACGAAGAAACTCCAAGTCAATGTCCAAAATGCCAAAGCACTAATTTCAAACAAGACCCTGATGTTTTAGACACTTGGTTTTCTTCTGGTCTTTGGGCTATGAGTACTTTAGGTTGGGGTAATAAAGACTGGGGCAAAAACACACTTTGGCATGAAGATGATTTAAAAGATTTTTATCCAAATTCTTTATTAATCACCGGCTTTGATATTTTATTTTTCTGGGTTGCAAGAATGATGTTTCAAAGTACTAATGCCTTAGGTGAGCTTCCTTTTAAAGATATATATTTACATGCTTTGGTTAAAGATGAACAAGGTAGAAAAATGAGTAAGTCTTTAGGTAATGTCATTGATCCTGTGCAAAGTGTGGATGAATACAGCGCTGATATCTTGCGTTTTACTCTTGCTCTTTTAGCTATCCAAGGTAGAGATATAAAATTAAGCAATGACAAACTCATACAAGTTAGAAATTTTACGAATAAGCTTTATAATGCAAGCAAATTTTTACTTTTAAATGAAGAAAAATTTGAAGATTTAGATAAAAGCAAAATTCAAACTAACTTGGCAAAATACATGCTGTCTCGTTTTGAAGTATGCGTAAAAGAAACAAGAGAAAATTTAGATAATTACCGCTTTAATGATGCGGCAAATACTTTGTATAGATTTTTCTGGGATGAATTTTGTGATTGGGGGATCGAGCTTAGTAAGGCTGAAAAATCAAGTATAAAAGAACTTGGAAGCATTTTTAAAGAAGCATTAAAGCTTTTAAATCCTTTTATGCCATTTATTAGTGAGTATTTATACCATGAGTTAAGTAAAACTTCTATCCAAACTCATGAGTCTATAATGATTTCAAGATATCCTAAATTTAATTCTAGCAATGAAAAAATAGAAAAATTATTTAATACCATTATAGAAAGCATAGTGAGTTTACGCCGTGCAAAAACCCTAGTAGAGCTTGCAAATGCAAAAATTCAAAAAGCTTGTATAAAATTAAATGATGAGAGTTTAATAGCTGAGTTGAAAAATTACACTAATTTTATCTCAACACTTGCAAAATGTGAAAACATCGAGTTTATTAGTACAAATTTAGAAAAATCCATTAGAGATGTAAGTGAGAATTTAGAAGTATTTATACCAACTCAAGATCTTGATTTAAGCGGTGTTTTAAATAGACTTAATAGTCAAAAAACAAAACTTGAAAAAGAATTTAACAAGCTAGATGCTATGATGAAAAATGAAAAATTTATCTCTAATGCACCGGCTGCGGTTGTTGAGCAAAATAAAACTCAACTTGAAAGCATTAAAACTCAACTTGAAAAAATCAATGATGAAATTTCTAATTTAGAAGGCTAATAAGTGATAAAAATACAAAATCTTAAAAAATATTATGGCAAAGAATTAGTTATAAATGATGTTTCTTTAGAAGTTAAAGAAGGAGAAATTTATGCTCTTGTTGGACACAGCGGGGCAGGAAAATCAACTTTGCTAAGATGTATTAATGGTTTGGAAAATTATCAAAGCGGTAGCGTAGAAGTTTTTGGTAAAGAAATAGCTACCTTAAAAGAAAAAGAGTTAAGAATATTTAGAAAAGATATAGGAATGATTTTTCAGCATTTTGCACTTATGAGTAGAAAAAATGTGTTTGAAAATGTGGCTATGCCTTTGGAAATTCATAATTTTGATAAAAGCGCAATTCAAAAAAGAGTTAATGAACTTTTAGATCTTGTAGGGCTTTTAGCTAAAAGCAAGGCTTATCCAAATGAGCTAAGTGGTGGACAAAAACAAAGAGTAGCCATAGCTAGAGCCCTTGCTTTAAATCCTAAAATTTTACTAAGCGATGAAGCTACTTCTGCACTTGATCCAAATACTACAAATAACATTTTAGAGCTTATTGCCAAAATTAATCAAGAATTTAATATCAGCGTAGTATTAGTAACCCATGAAATGGAAGCAGTAAAACAAATAGCACAAAAGGCCGTATTGCTAGAGCATGGACAAATTATAGGTCAAGGGAAAATTGAAGATTTATTCTTAAAACCAAGTGAAAAAATGCGTGAATTCTTAGGTGAAAGTGATTTTTTACCACAAAATGGAGTTAATGTACGCTTATATTTTTGCAAAGAAAAAGCAAACCAAAGCATAATCACTCATATGGCTAGAAGTTTAAATATTGATTTTAATATAGTTTGGGGTAAGATAGAAAAACTAAACAACAATGCTTTAGGAAATTTAGTAATCAATATAGAAGCTAAAGATCAAGAAAGAGTTTTAAATTATTTACAAGAAAATGGCGTTATTTGGGAGCTTGTATAATGAACTTAGAAACAATTTTAAGAAATTTTGAAAATATACTTTATCCAGCATTATTGGAAACTCTTTATATGAGTTTTACAGCCACTTTTTTAGCCTTTTTAATTGCACTTATCCCTGCAATTGTACTTACTGTTACTGATAAAGGCGGCTTATGGGAAAATAAAAGCATTTATAGTGTGCTTGATTTTATCATTAATATTTTAAGATCTTTTCCATTTTTAGTGCTCATTGTAGTTTTAAGTCCTTTTACAAAATATCTTATTGGCATTAGCATAGGTACAACCGCCACTATAGTACCACTTACCATAGGAATTGCACCTTATTTAGCTAAAATGATTGAAAGTGCATTTAAAGAAATTGATCCTGCTATCATTGAAGCAGCAAGATCTTATGGAGCTAGCAAAGCACAAATCATCTTTAAAGTTATGTTTAGTGAGGCTTTGCCAAGTATTATTAATGGTATTACTTTAATTTTAATTATTGTTATTGGATTTTCCGCTATGGCAGGAACTGTTGGTGGTGGTGGCTTGGGTGATGTGGCTATTCGCTATGGATATGAACGTTTTAGAACTGATATTATGATTCAAACTGTTGTGATTTTAATTATACTAGTGCAAATCATACAATTTATAGGAAATATTCTTTATAAAATCACCAAAAGATAAACAATGAAACATAAACTTGGTATTTTGCTAGCAGCAACTAAAAATTCAAGCTTTACCATAGGAACCTTGCTCATTAATATCATGGATGTTATGGGTGAAAAGGTGGATGTATTTTATATTTTACATGATGGCTTTAGCTTGAATGATCAAAATATCATGCAAAAAATTGTTAAAAACAAAACAATTAAATTTATTCCTTTTACTCAAGAAGATTTTTTAGCCACTCTTAGTAAAAATCAAAATGATATTGATAATTTATTTTTCTTAAAAAGATGGACGCATATGGCTTTTGCAAGATTTGAAGCTTTTAAGTTTTTAGATGAATGCGAGAGTATTATTTATCTTGATTTTGATGTTTTGCTTTTAAAAAGTATAGATGAACTTAGTAAATTAAGAGCTAGAAAATATCATTTTGGTGCAAGATTAGGTAAAACTTTGCTTCTTGAAAGCCTGCCTGCAAAAAAAGAGCATCATCAAAAACGTACGTATTTAACTGGAATTTTAGTCTTTACCGATCTTATACCTAATCCTTTGCAGTGTTATCAATTTATATATAAACATTTAAACGAAAACATTCAAAATTTAAACGATCAAGGATTGTTTACACTACTGGTGCTAGAACACAAATTTAAAATAAAAGATTTAAAAGATACTTATAATGGAAATATTGATTATAGAACCAATTTATCACAAAAAGCTTCTATAACACATGCTGAAGGTAGTAATAATCGTTTTTGGAATAATGTTTTATGCAATCAAACATGGCCTAAATGGCAAGAGTATTATGAAAAATGGTTAAAACTTGGTGGAAGTAGATATTTAGATGGAATAAAAGCTATTAACACTCAAGCAAAAGCAAGAATAAGATATCATTTATCATACAAACTAGGTTATGCTTTTATAGAATGTACTAAAAATAAGAAAAAAATTCCTTTTTTACCTTTTACTCTACTAAAGATTTACTATAAACACACAAAACTTGCCAAGCAATATCAAAAAGATTTAAAAACAAAACCTTATCTTAAACTTCCACCTTTATCAAGCTATGATGATTATAAAAGCGAAGGTATTAAAAATCAAAATACTTATTCTTATAAAATCGGACAAGCTCTCATTAAGGCTCAAAAAAATTGGCACAAAGGTGGTTATATAAAATTTATAAAAGAACTTAAACATTTTGCCAAAGAATATAAAAACAAACAAAAATAAAACTTTTCTTATCTTATTAATATTTTTATAATATAATCAAGCATTTTAAACTATAAAAAGGAGTTAAAATGAAATTGTTAAAATTGCTCGCTGCAAGCACAATTTTAGGTGCAAGTTTATTTGCTAATGAAGTTATCACTGTAGGTGCAACACCTGTTCCTCATGCTGAAATTTTAGAACAAACTAAAGATTTGCTAAAAAAAGAAGGTTACACATTGGAAATTAAAGAATTTAATGACTATGTTTTACCAAATCTTAGTACAGATAGTAAAGAACTTGATGCAAATTTTTTCCAACATCAGCCTTATTTAGATGAGTTTAATGCTAATAAAGGCACAAAATTAATTAGCGTTGCAAAAATTCACATCGAACCAATGGCAGTTTATTCTAAAAAATATAAAAACATCCAAGATCTTCCACAAAATGCTACCATAGCTGTACCAAATGATCCAACAAATGAAAGCAGAGCTTTGGATATTATCGCTAGCACAAAGCTCGTTAGTTTTGAAAATGCTGCATTAAAAACTCCACTTGATATTAAAGATAATCCAAAAAATATCAAATTTAAAGAGTTAAAAGCAGCACAACTTCCAAGAGCTTTAGATGATGTTGATTTTGCAGTGATTAATTCAAACTATGCCTTATCAGCAAATTTAAATCCTGTAAAAGATTCTATTTTAATAGAAAGCAAAGAAAGTCCTTATGCAAATATCTTAGTAACCACTCAAGATAATAAAGACAATCCTAAAATCAAGGCTTTAGTAAAGGCTTTACAAAGTCAAAAAGTAAAAGATTTTATCAATGAAAAATACCAAGGTGCAGTAGTCCCTGCATTTTAAAACAAACCTTGAGTTTTAAAACTCAAGGTTATTTATTTTTAATAAGCTCTGTGGTAATTTTAGCTATTTCTAATTCTTCTTCTGTTGGAACAATTAAAATTTTAATTCTAGAGTCTTTTTTATTAATCTCACCACTTCTAAGCTGTGCATTTTTATCTAAATCTATATCAAATCCCAAATGCGTTAGCCTTTGGCATACTTTTGCTCTAACAATATCATCATTTTCGCCTATACCAGCTGTAAAAATCAATGCATCAACTCTAGGCAAAATCGCAAAATAAGAACCGATATATTTACTCAAACGATAACAAAACATATCAAGAGCAAGTCTTGCTTTTTCGTTATTTTGTTCAATTTGAGCTTCAATATCTCTAAAGTCATTAAACCCACAAATTCCATAAACACCACTTTTTTTATTCATTATAGTGTCTAAATCAGACGGGTTTAAATTTAATTCTTTTGCCAAAAATGGCAATACAGCAGGATCAATATCTCCACATCTAGTTCCCATAATCAAACCTTCTAGCGGTGTAAAGCCCATAGAAGTATCTACGCATTTTCCATTTTCTATAGCACAAACACTCGCACCATTTCCAAGATGAGCGCTAATTGCATTAAATTCATTAATATCTTTACCAAGTATATGCGCAGCTTGCTTGCTTACATAAGAATGTGATGTACCGTGAAAGCCGTATTTTCTAACTTGGTGTTTTTCATAAAACTCATAAGGCAAAGCATACATATAAGCATAATCAGGCATACTTTGATGAAAAGCTGTGTCAAAAACTGTCACATTAGGAACTTGTGGAGCGGCTTTTATCATAGTTTTAATACCTATTAAATGCGCAGGATTATGTAAAGGTGCTATGTGAGCAACTCTATCAATTTCTTTTAAAATTTCATCATCCACCAAACAATGCTTGGTTAAATTTGGGCCTCCATGAACTATCCTATGTCCACATCCATCAAGTTCATTTAAATCATGTAAAATTCCACTTTGAGCAAATAATTCATTTACTAATTCAATACCTTGTTCATGATCTTTAATCGCCAATTCTTTTTTGTATTTTTGACCACTTTTTAGATCTTTTAATTCTATTTTAGAGCTTTGCTCGCCTATTTTTTCCACCAAACCAGATGCTAAAGCCTCATCTTTTTCAAAAAGCTTAAATTTAATTGAAGATGAACCTGAATTTAAAACTAATATTTTCATTTTTCTCCTTATTCTTGTGCTTGAATAGCACTTAAAATCACAGTATTAACAATATCTTCTACCAAACAACCTCTACTTAAATCATTAATCGGCTTTTTAAGACCTTGTAAAATCGGACCAATCGCTAAAGAATTTGCCGTTCTTTGAACTGCTTTATAACAAATATTTGCCGCATTTAAATCAGGAAACACATATACATTTGCTCTTCCTGCTACTTTAGAATTTGGCAATTTACTTTTTGCTGTTAGCATATCATATGCTGCATCAAATTGGATAGGACCTTCTAGCTCAAGTTGAGGATATTTTTCTTTAGCTATTTTAGTAGCTTCTTTAATTGCATCCACGCTAGCCCCGCTTCCACTATCTCCACTAGAATATGAAAGCAAAGCCACTTTAGGTTCAAGCCCAAAAGCTTTAGCGCTATTTGCGCTCACATAAGCAATTTCAGCAAGTTGCTCAGGAGTTGGATTTGGCATAACAGCACAATCAGCAAAAACCAAAACTTTATCTTCTAAAGACATAAAAAACATACCAGAAACCAAACTTACATCAGGTTTTGTTTTGATGATTTGCAAGGCAGGACGAATAGTTTCAGCAGTAGTTGTACTCGCACCACTTACCATAGCATGCGCTTTTTGAGTATGTACAAGCAAGGTCGCAAAATAAGTTTTATCTTGCACTAACTTTTTGGCTTCTTCTTTACTCATGCCTTTACTTTTTCTAGCTTCATACAAAAGCTCTTCAAATTCTTCATTATATTGAGAATTTTTAGGATTTATAATACGTACACCATCGATATTGATATTTAAACTATTAGCTTTAGCACAAATTTCATTGCTATCACCTAGCAAAATCAAATCAACAATCTCATTTTGCATTAAAAACTCGCTAGCTTTTAACACTCTTTCATCAAAACTTTCAGGTAAAACCACTATTTTTTTATCTGCTTTTGCTTTTTCAAAAAGCTCATAAGAAAATCTTGCCTGAGTTTTATAGGTATATTCTTGTAATAAATCCTGAGTAAAATCTTCATTTTCTTTTAACAAAACAAAGTCGCTAAGCTTTTGACTTAGTAAAAAATTTAACATAGTATGATTTTCATCTTGACTTTTTGCATATAATGGGGCATTTAGCTCTTTAGCTAAGGCTATATTTAAACCCAAATCTCCCATCAAGCCAAAATCATCTACTCCAACCACTATAACAAAATCATTTTCTTTTTTTAATTTTTCATAATCTTGAATTATTTTTTTAAAAAAATCATTTGAATTTTGAGCAAATTTGCTTTGATAATCATTTTTTTCAAAACTACTAAAAAAATCTATCTTGAAATTGGTTTTTGAGCATATTAAAGCAATTTTTTCTTTATTTTTTTCACAAAAAACAGGAAAATAAAAAGCTATTTTACCTTGAACTTTTTCTAAAGACTGTGTTAAAAATTTCTCATCAACACAATTTAATAAAAACATGGATTTCATTTTTTCCTCTTTTTTAACAAAATAATTGTTTTTTTGTAATATAATAATTTTAAAATTCATCACAATAATATAAGGTTATAAAGCTATGAAATTTAAAAATGTTAATTTTTACTTGTTACCTTTTGTAATGTTTGGTTGTAGCGCCACAGTCGATCCGCATATTAACATGAAACCTCCAACTTATGTAGAAGAATTGGCTCCAAAGCAAAATCATAACACCCAAAGCAATCCTGGATCGCTATTTGGTAAAGGAGATAATCCTTTATTTTCTGATAAAAAAGCAATGAATGTAAATGATTTAGTTACCGTAGTCATTAGAGAGAATGCCACACAAAACTCACAAGGCTCTAAAGCTACAAGTAAAAACAATAATGTTAATTTGGGCGGAGGACAAGTAACCACTGCTGCTGGACTTAGCAAAGCTAGAGATTTTATCAATGATTATACAAACATAGGTTATACCACAGCAAGCACTTCACAATATCAAGGCACAGGAAGCCAAACTAGAAGTGAAAATTTCCAGACCACCATTTCTGCTAGAGTGATTAAAGTTTTATCTAATGGAAATTATTTTATAGAAGGAAGTCGTGAGCTTTTAATTAACGGTGAAAAACAAATCATTCAGCTAAGTGGGGTTATAAGACCTTATGATATTTCTCAAGATAATATGATAGATAGTAAATACATAGCTGATGCAAAAATTCTTTATAAAACAGAAGGTGATATAGATAAATCAACGCGTAAGCCTTGGGGGACAAAATTCATGGAAACCATTTGGCCTTTTTAAGCTAAATGGTTTTACATAAAACTTGGCGCATCATTAGAAAATAAAATCAAATCTCCATTTTGGGTTAATTTTGATAAAGCTTGCACAAGTTGAGATTTTTCTTTTAATACATAAAAATCTAATGCAATATGTTTTTGCAAAATCGCGCTATTAGCCTCTGAAGTAATAATTACAAAATCAAAACATTCATTGATTATCTTGCATAATTTTATATTTTCTTCCTCATTAACTTCAACTATACCAGGGGTTACCAAAATTTTTCTTCCTTGATAGTTTTTACAAAGCTCATAGCTTTGACTCATACCTTTAAAATTTCCATTAAAACCATCATCTATAATAAATTTAGGCTCTTTAGAAATCACTTGCAAACGATGCTCTACTGCTTTTAAATTTAATACGCTTTTTATAATATTTTCTATTTTTATTCCTAAATAATGAGCAAGTAAAATACACACGCTAATATTATAAGCATTAAAAGCACCTAATAAATTCGCATGAAAATCATAAATATTATCATCTAATCTTACTTTAAAATCTAAACCTTCTAAACTTGCCCTAACATCACTTAAACAATTATCATAAAATTCATTTTCATATAAGGTGCTTGAGTGTAAAAAGTATTTTTCCAAACGTTTGGATTTTAAAGCTTGCAACTTAGCACTACGGATGTTATCTTGAGTTTTAAAATACTCCAAATGCGCCAAACCAATCTCACCTACTATACAAATTTGAGGATTTAAAAACTCTGTAATTTCTAAAATATCATTTTGCTCTCTTGCGCCAGCTTCTACGATATAAATTTCAGTATTACTTTCTAAATTTTCATTGATATCTTTTACTATACCCATGAAAGTATTAACACTTCTTGGAGTTTTATAGCACTTAAACTCATCTTTTAAAAGTTCGTATAAAAAATTTTTTATACTTGTTTTTCCAAAACTTGCAGTAATTAGAATAATTTTTAAATTTGGATTATCACAAATCTTTTTATTTGCCTTTTTTATAAATATATTTTGGTTTATTTTTTCTACTAAAAAGCTTAATAAAAATGCAGCTACTAAAGCTTCTAAACCTATCCAAAAAAATGGCATAAATACTAAAGTAAAAAGCGACAAAAATAAAAAATAACGCTTAATCCTAGCAGTAAAAACTAGCTTTTTATCTAAATTTTTATATAAGTATCCACCATATAACAAAGATAAAGCAAAAACTATAAAATATAAATAAAAATTTCCACTATACAAAGAAAACACAAAAGCAAAATAAGGAATTATTAAAAAATATAAATGCCACAAAGGCTTAGCAAAATGTAAAATTATGCGTGAGAATTTATAAGAATACCATTGCAAACCTAAAATCAGGTAAAATCCAAGTAAAAAATTCAAACTTAAAAAGGCTATCATACTAATCATTTTTTAAAAATTCCTCATGTATTTTTTCATTTATAAAATCAGCATGTTTTAAAAAGAAAAAATGATCCCCATCTAATGCAAAAAATTTCCCTTTTTGTGCTAGAGAGTGGATAATCGCTCCACTTTTTAAAGGCGTAGCCTTATCTTCATTACCCCAAAAAATCAAAATAGGGTTTTTAAGCTTTTGAAATTCATTTTCTAAATTTTCATTAACAACCTTCTTAAAGGTTTCATACATCACTTCACTCATGCCTTGAGCGTCTTTACTAATAAAAAATTTCCTCCAAAAATCCCCATAAGGAAGATTTTTTAAAATTTTAAACAAGGCTATTTTAAACCTCACTTTAAAGCTTTTTGGCAAAACCACACCTGCACTAGAAAGTAAAATCAAACCCTGAAAATTAGCATTTTGACACATAATAGTCGCAACTTTTCCGCCAAAAGAATGCCCCATTAAATAATCTGTTTTTTGCTCAATTGTAGTTAAAAAGTCTTCTACAACCTTGGCATAAGCATAAGAATCCATAGGTGCATCTATGCTTGAATTTCCAAAACCAGGTAAATCTAAATAAATTTGTTTAAAATCACTCAAAGGCTTTTCAAAAGCTTGTTTCATAAGCTCTTTATTAGCACCCCAACCGTGTAAAATAAGAATTGTTTTTTCACATTTTGGATTGATGATTTCATAACTTAAATTATAAAAATATCCATTAGAATATACTCTAGTTTTTGCCATTTCTAGCCTTTTTTATCTTTATAAATCTTTTCTAAAAGCATTACAGCTTCATTTAAACGCTCATATTCTTCAAAACTTAAAAGCACGGCTTCAAATTTATTATTTTTTACTATCACCACTCTACCGTTTTCGCTCTTTTTTGTTTTTTCAAGCATAGTACTGAAATTTCTTACTACTTCAGTTGCAGTATAAATTTCATCTTTGCTAAAAGTAGCCATGATTATAACTTACCTTTTTGTCCATTAATACTGTGAATAAAAGCATAATCGATCTTAATTTGCTTTTCTAGCTCTATATTTTTAGCTAAATTATCAACTGTATTGGTAAAATCTTCAAATAAATAATTTGCCAATGATCCTGGGTTTGGATTGATCTCATTTAAATAAACCTCATCACCTATCACAAAAAAATCACAGCGAATCAAAGCTCCTTTAAATAAAGGATTGTAAATTCTCGTAAAATTATCTCTTAGTTTTTGCTTTAATTCTTCACTAATATTTGCTTCACCGACTTTAGAACTTTCTGAAAAACCTAAATATTTTTGTTCAAAATCTAAAATTTCATTTTTTCTAGGCTCTTCAATGATAGAAAATTCCATTTTTTCACCTATCATACAACCTGCTAAGTTATATTCTTTAATATTGCTTACAAATTTTTCAACCACAACATCCTCATCAAATTCAAAAGCAACATCTTTAGCATATTTAAGCTCACTTTCATCTTTAACTATACTTATACCTATGCTACTACCTAATCTTGCAGGCTTTAAGATGCAAGGAAAGTCTAAAGAAACATTTTGCTCTTTATGCAAATTTAAAACCTTATAATCAAGTGTTTTTACCCCTACACTTTGTGCATAAAGTTTAGTTAAAACCTTATTAAAAGATAAAACACTAGCTTCTATGCGCGGTCCTATGTATTTTATACCATAAAAATCAAGCAAAGCAGCTATTTTGCCATCTTCGCCATCTTTTCCATGTACGATATTTACCGCTACATCAATGTCAAGTTTTTTCTCGCCTAACATAGTTTTTATAAAAAACCCACCCTGCTTTAGCACCAAGGCTTTTTCTTTTTTATAAGCACCACTACTAAAAGTTTTTGCATTCATTTTTTCTTCATCTATAAGAAAAAATTCTTTATTTTTATCACAAAATATAAATTTTTTTTGCGCTTTGAGTACTTTTTTTAATACTACAGCACTCACAATGCTAATTTCATGCTCATAAGAATTTGCACCAAAAATTACACCATATATCATTATATTTTTCCTTTTATTATGCTAATTTTTTCAAAGCCTCTTTAATAAGCTCACTAGTATTTTTACTCTCACAAGTTCTTAAAACCTTTAAAATATTTTCTTGTTTAAAACCAAGTGAAAGTAAAGCTGCCAAAGCTTGTGCTTGGTCTTGATTGGAATTTTCTATATTGATTTTTGCATCACTTAACTCAGCTATAATTCTTTTTGCACTCTTTGGACCAATACCAGGAACCTTTTTAAATACACTCTCATCACCACTTTGCAAAGCCGCATAAAAAGTATTAGTATCTAAGCTTGAGCAAAGCGCCATAGCAGTAGTTGCTCCTATACCACTAATTTTAATTAATAATTCAAACATTCTTTGCTCATTAATATCTAAAAATCCATATAATTTATGAGAGTCTTCTTTGATAATTTGTGTGATTAAAAACTCAACCTTTTGATCTTTTTCAAAATTACTTGAGCAAAAAAGCGACACATAAACACCATAACTTACCCCACTTGAAGTTTTTAAAACAACAAAAGTAGGTTCTTTTTTACTCACTATTCCTTCAATTGCCACTATCATTTAGCTTATTCCTTGTAATTACTAATAGAGCGAATTTCATAAACACTCATCCCGTTTTCAGTATCTATTTTTTCAAGCTCAAAACATTGAATTTTTTCTTCACTATGAGGATGATAGCTTAATTCTTTTCTAGGATTTAATAAAACAAATTTAACCTCGTTTAAATCCGTCCATTTTCCACTTTTATTAATAATTTTTGATTTTAAAAGTTCATCTTGAATTTTTTTAAGCTTTTCTATATTTGTTTTTTCTTCTTCTTTTAAGGTTTCTATTTTATTAGCTAAAATATTTAAATTTTCAATCTTTTGATTAAAATCTTTAATAGTAATCTTATAAGCCTGTGGCACAGCTCTTTTTGCACTCATTAATTCTTTTGCCTTTTGCTGCAAAATTCTCACAGAATCTTTACTCACATGGATAGTATGCTTGGTTTCTTCAATTTCTTTGACTAAATTTTCTTGTTCTTTTTTTAACTCTTCAATATGCAAAAGTATCTCTTCTCCACTTTTTTCTTTATCAAAAGCTTTGAGATCTTGAATTACAAGTTTATTGCCACTTCCTTGAACTTTTTCAACATGAATCAAGCTTTTAGCAATACACAAACAATTACCACCAAGCTCTTGTATGTAAATTTCATCCGCAATAATCTCCCCACCCACAGCCTTTTTAATATTTACTTTTTTAGCCTTGATAGAACCATTTTCTAAAGTTTCAGCAAAAACTTCCTCGGCCTCACAATATCCTCTTAAGATATTAACCTCAACCTTTTGCCCTATAATAGTGCTTTTATGATGCATATTACCTTTAAGAATTACTTTTTTACCTCTTAAAACAGAATCTTGAGCCATATTACCAGTAACTTCTAATTCTTGAGCTTCAACAGTAATCCTAGGACCTATTGCATCTTCTAAACTATTTGTATTTTTAATCACAATGATAACTTGTTTATCAAAACCCGCCCAAATAGAACCCGTACTTTTAAAATCAACCTTATTAAATTCTAAATAATTTTCTATCTCATAAATAGATTTTTTTTGGATAATAAAGCCATCTTTTTTGGCAATATATTTTATGCTTTCATCATCTTCTTTAACTTCAAAATTATCCGAACAAACAACTTTTTCTTTATTTGTTTTTGGCGGAAGTGCTTTTAAAATTTTAAATCTTAAATCCTTGCCATCGCTACCCTCTTTTGGTTTAATCCTCTCAATAGCCACCTCATCTTTTCCTATGGGTGCTACATAGTTTCTATTCATCACATCATTGTGCTTTTTTAGATTTTCTAGGTAGTGATATTGAATTTCTTCATTTGTAGGCTCTTGTGGATTAACCCCCTTACATACTTCAAATTCAACTTCAAAATCAAATTTTTGCTTTTCTTTAACTTTGGTATTAAAATCAATAATTTGCTTTTTAAAATCAAAAATTCTAAATCCAAGTAAATATTTTTCTTTTATCATCGCTTTGTAAATAGCTTCTAAAAGTTCTAGCGCCAATTTATCATGAAAAGCAATAATTTCACTGGCTTTAACACTAGCTTTTAATAAAGTACAAATTTCGTTGGTATATAAACTAATCTCAAAAGTTGGTGAGTGTGCAAATTTTTTAAAATAAATTTCTATTTTATACTCTTGCTCTATACTTAAATCATGAATTAAAAATTTTTCATCTTCTTCAAAAATTTTTAATTCTTTTTCATTAACTTTTATCCATTCTTGATTATCATAAGTATAAGAAGTACTAAAACTTAATAATCTAAAATCAAGTTCATCAACTTCGCATTTATTTTCAGAAGCAAATATCAAAAGCTCTTTATAAGGGTCTTTAGTATATAAAATTTTCTTCTCTTCCATAGCTTAAGCTTCCTTATTGTGTATAAAATTTTGATTTTAGCAAAAATAAAATCAAAATTTAGTTAAAATTATTGCTACTAAAAAATTTTATAATACTCAAACTAATATTTAAAGAATGAAAATTAATGAGAAAAAATATTGTTTTTAAAAATTTTATCATCAATGCCTTAGGAATTTTATTTTCTAGGATTATGGGTGTTTTAAGAGATATTGTTTTAGCTTTATATTTAGGAGCTGGAATTTATAGTGATATTTTCTTTGTAGCTTTAAAAATGCCTGCTTTTTTTAGAAGAATTTTTGCAGAAGGGGCTTTTGGACAAGCTTTTTTACCAAGTTTTTTAAAAGCAAGTAAAAAAGGTGCTTTTTGCATAAATGTCTTATTACAATTTAGTGTTATAGTGTTTTTAACCTGTATTTTGGTGAGTTTTTTTGCTGAATTTTTTACAAAGATTTTTGCCTTTGGTTTTAACAAAGAAACGATCATTCTAGCTGCGCCTTTAGTTTCTATTAATTTTTGGTATTTATTTTTTATCTTTTTAGTAACTTTTTTAGGCTCTTTGTTAAATTATAAACAAAATTTTTTCATCACTTCTTTTTCTGCTTCATTTTTTAATCTTTTTGTTGTGATTGCAGGATTTTTTGTTAGTCAAAATGAACCTTTAGAAGCTTTGTATTATTTTTCATATGCGACTGTTTTAAGTGGTCTAACTCAACTTATATGGCATATTTTTGCTTTAAAAAACACTAGAATTTTAAAAAGTATGTATTTAAGCATAAAACTTAAAAAAACAAAAACTAATTTAGATAAATTTCACTCTACTTTTACCCATGGACTTTTAGGCTCTTCAGCAAATCAAATTAGTTCATTATTAGATACTACTATAGCTAGTTTTTTAATGGCTGGAAGTATTTCGTATTTGTATTATTCTAACAGAGTTTTTCAGCTTCCTTTAGCTCTTTTTGCAATCGCTCTAAGTCAAGTAAGTTTTCCCAAAATACTAAGACATTTAAAAGCAAATGAAGAACAAAAAGCCTTGGCTTTTATGCAAAAAGCTTTTGAGTATTTAAGCGTGCTTTTGATTTTAGCTAGTATAGTTGGGATTATCTTAGCTAAAGAAATTGTGGAGTTTTTGTTTCAAAGAGGAAATTTTAATCAAGAAGATACAAAAATCACTGCATTTTTATTACAAGCTTATCTTTTGGGGCTTTTGCCTTTTGGCTTGCAAAAACTTTTTTCTTTATGGCTTTATGCTAAATTTAAACAAAAAATAGCCGCTATAATAGCCTTTAAAACACTTTTTATATCAGCATTTTTTAGTATAGTGATTATTTTACTTATTAAAGAAGAAGCTTATAAGAGCTTAGGTATTGCACTAGCTTCATCTATTAGTGCTTTTTATTTATTATATGCTAATATAAAAGAATTTGGCTTTAAAAATCTTTGGAGTATTTTTAGGGTTAAATTTTGGCTTATAAGTATAGTATTTTTAAGTTTATTTGCTCTAGGCTTATTTGAAATTAAAGATATTTTAATACAATTTTTAATTGAAATTTATCATTTTTTAAAGGTTTGTTTTAATGGTTTTTTTTGATAGTGTTTTAAAGAAAAAATGCGAATTTATCCCACATGAGACAAAAAAAGCAAACATTTATCTATGCGGGCCTACTGTATATGATGATGCACATTTAGGGCATGCAAGAAGTAGTGTATGTTTTGATTTTTTAAGAAGAGTTTTGTTAGCAAATGATTATGAAGTAGTTTTTGCTAGAAATTACACTGATATTGATGATAAAATCTTAAAAAAAATGCAAGAAAGTGGCAAAAGTTTAGAAGAAATTACAAATTTTTATATTAAAAGATATGAAGAGGATATGCAAGCACTTAATATCTTAGAACCTGATTTTAAACCAAAGGCTACAGCTTATATTGAGCAAATGATTATATATATAGAAAAACTTTTAGAATTAAACCTAGCTTATAAACTTGAAGATGGGATTTATTTTGATACTAGTAAAGATGATAAATACTTTTATATCTCTAAAAGAAATTTAGAAGATAATCAATCACGCCTAGAAGAAAGCGTGGCTAAAAAAAATGATAGCGATTTTGTTTTATGGAAATTTGATGAAAAATTTTATCCTGCAAGTTTTGGCAAAGGAAGACCAGGTTGGCACACAGAATGCGTTGTGATGATAGAAAGTATTTTTAAAGATAAACTTGATATTCATGCAGGGGGTATAGACTTACTTTTTCCTCATCATGAAAATGAAGCTTGCCAGTGTCGTTGTAAAAACAATCATGAATTAGCTAATTTTTGGCTACACAATGGCTTTGTACAAATTAATGGTGAAAAAATGAGTAAAAGCTTAGGAAATAGCTTTTTTCTAAAAGATTCTTTAAAACTTTTTAGTGGAGAGGTTTTGAGATTTTATCTTTTAAGCGTGCATTATAGAGCGCATTTTAACTATGCTTTAGAAGACTTACAAGCTGCTAAAAAAAGACTTGATAAATTTTATCGCTTAAAAAAACGCTTAAATTTAAATGCTTTTATAGATGAAAAAACTACCATAGAAAGTGAAGTAGCTAAAAATATCTTAGAAGTTTTAAATGATGATTTAAATGCCTCTAAAGCCTTAGCTTTACTTGATGAGTTTATCAATGAAAGTAATATTTACTTAGATCAAAACCCAAAAGATAAAACTTATAAAATACAAGTAGAAAAAACCTTAAAAGAACTTGCTTTTATTTTTGGTATAGGCTTCATAGATACCATAAAATATTTTCAATTTGGTATTAGTGAAGAAAAATGTCAAGAAATAGAAGAAAAAATCGCTCTACGCAACAAGGCAAAGCAAGAAAAAAACTATGCCTTAGCAGATCAAATTCGTGATGATTTAGCTAAAGAGAATATTCTTTTAATGGATACACCAAATGGTGTGGTATGGGAGAAAAATGGATAAAAATTACAAAGAAATGAAGCTTAAAGAGGTTTTTACTCGCTTTAAGCCTTATTATAAAGATTATTGGTTTTATTTTGTTTTAGCTATTATAGGTATGCTTTTAACTAGTGGTGGAACAGCTGCTAGTGCATACATCATAGAGCCTATTTTAAATAAAATTTTTATAGAAAAAAATGTTGATTTGCTTTACTACATGCCTTTACTTGTTGTTTTAATTTATGCTTTAAAAAATCTTGGTGCTTATATGCAAGTTTATTATATATCTTATGTTGGGACAGATATTTTAAGAAGATTAAGAGAATTAGTCCTTGGCAATCTTTTGCGCTTAGATATGAGCTTTTTTCATAAATACAGAAGCGGGGAATTAATCAGCAGGTGTACTTCTGATATTGGAGCTTTGCAAAATATAGTTTCTACTATCATACCTGAAATTTTAAGAGAAAGTTTAACCGCAATTGGACTTTTAAGCGTAGTGATTTATCAAAGCCCAAAGCTTGCTTTTTTTGCTTTAGTAATTTTGCCTTTAGCAATTTACCCTCTTGCTATTTTTGCTAAAAAAATCAAAAAAATAGGACGCAATACCCAAGAAAAAAATTCTGATCTTACTTCAAGATTAAGTGAAATCTTTTCTAATATAGAACTTATTAAAGCTTCTAATGCAAGTAAAAATGAAATGCAAAAATTCAGCCAAACAAATAGCGAAGTTTGCAAACTTTCTTTAAAAGGCATTAGAATCGAAGCTTTAAGTAGCCCTTTAATGGAATCTATGGGTTCAATTGGCTTTGCAATAGTAATTATAATAGGTGGCAAAGAAGTAATTGATGGAAGTTTAAGCATAGGTTCTTTTTTTAGTTTTACTACAGCTTTATTTATGGCTTATACTCCTATTAAAAGACTTTCTTCACTTTATACAAGATTACAAAATGCTGTGGCAGCTAGTGAGAGAACTTTTTATCTAACTGATTTAGAACCACAAATTAAAGGCGGTGAAGAAAAACTTACAGAAAATATCCAAAATATCCATTTTAAAAATGTCTCTTTAAGCTATCAAAAAGATAAAATGGTATTAAAAGATGTAAATTTTTCTTTTAACAAAGGAGAAATTCTAGCCTTAGTTGGATCAAGCGGTGGAGGAAAATCTTCTATTATCAATCTTTTGATGTATTTTTTTGAAAAAGATAGCGGTGAAATTTTAATCAATCAAAAAGATATTAGTTCTTTTGATATTGTTAATTTAAGAGAAAATATCTCTTTGGTAACTCAAAATATTTATATATTTAATGACACTATAGCTCAAAATATAGCTTATGCTAAAGAATATAATGAAGCACGTGTAGTAGAGGTTTTAAAACAAGCTAATGCTTATGATTTTGTTCAAGAACTTGGTGGTATACATACTGAATTAAAAGAACATGGAAAAAATCTCTCAGGTGGACAAAAACAACGCATTGCTATAGCAAGGGCTTTATATAAAAATCCTCAAATTTTAATTTTTGATGAAGCAACCTCAGCACTTGATAATGAAAGCGAAAAAGCCATAGTAAGAACTATAGAAAGCTTAAAAAAAGATCGTTTGATACTCATCATCGCTCATAGACTTAGCACCATAGAAAATGCCGATAAAATCGCTGTGCTTGATAAAGGAAAAATAGCTTCTATAGGAAATGATGCTTATTTAATGCAACATTGTGAAATTTATCAAAAATTAAAACAAAAAGCACAAAAAACTGATAAAGTCAAAGAAAATGAAAACTAAAAATTATCATTTTTTTAGTACAATATGCTATTTTGCAAATAAAGGAAAAATATGACTTATGAAAGCTTAAAACCTTTAATATATAAATTAGATCCAGAAAATGCTCATGCTCTGGCTGAATTTAGTATGCGGACGCTAGATTGTATATTTCCTGGGGGGCTTAGTTTTTTTGCAAAAGACTGTGTAATAAATGATGAAATTTTAAATCAAGAAATTTTTAATCTGAATTTTTATAATCCTGTGGGCTTAGCAGGTGGTTTTGATAAAAATGCAACCATGATAAGACCGCTAAGTGCTTTAGGTTTTGGTTTTTTAGAGTATGGAACTTTTACTCCAAAACCTCAAAATGGTAATGAAAAACCTAGACTTTTTAGACTTGTTGAACAAGAAAGTATTCAAAATGCTATGGGTTTTAATAATAAAGGTAAAGATGCTATCGCAAAAGAAGTAAAAAAAGTCTATCCTTTTAGCATACCTTTAGTGGCAAATATAGGTAAAAACAAAATCACTCCAAATGAAGAAGCTATTAATGATTATATTATTTTATTAAAAGAATTTAAAGATTTATGTGATTTATTTGTAATTAATATATCCTCTCCAAATACCAAGAATTTAAGAGATTTACAAAGCGAGGAATTTGTAAGTACTTTATTTAACCAAGCAAAAGAAATCACAAATAAACCTGTGATTTTAAAAATTGCTCCAGATATGAATATAGACAGCGCAATTTCACTTTGTAAAAGCGCTATTAGTGCAAAAGCTGATGGCATTATCATGGCAAATACTAGTATAGATTATTCTTTGATTGACAATGTAAGAACTTTTGGCGGAATTAGTGGTAGATTAATCACCCAAAAAAGTGCGACATTTTTTAAAGAAGTAGCTAAAGAAATTTATCAAGATACTATTTTAATAGCAAGCGGTGGTATAGATAGTGCTGAACTTGCTTATGAACGCATTAAAAACGGGGCTAGTTTGGTTCAAATTTATACAGCTATGATTTTTAAAGGACCAAGCATTGTTAAAAATATCAATCAAGGTTTAATTGAGCTTTTAAAACAAGATGGTTTTAATCATATTAGTCAAGCTATAGGAGTTAATTTTAAATGATTAATTATAAAAAAATCACCCTCGAAAATGAACTTGAAGTCTATACTTTACCTGTAAATAAAAAAAGCGGGGTTATAAGTGTAGATATTTTTTATAAAGTTGGCTCAAGAAATGAAAAAATGGGAAAAAGTGGTATAGCCCATATGCTTGAACATTTAAATTTTAAAAGTACAAAAAATTTAAAAGCAGGTGAATTTGATGAAATAGTCAAGGGTTTTGGCGGAGTGGATAATGCAAGCACGGGCTTTGACTATACGCATTATTTTATAAAATGCTCTAGTGAAAATTTAGATAAGTCTTTATGGCTTTTTGCTGAATTAATGCGTAATTTAAATTTAAAAGATGATGAGTTTCAACCTGAAAGAAATGTAGTTTTAGAAGAAAGGCGTTGGAGAACTGATAATAATCCTTTGGGATATTTGTATTTTAGATTATACAATCATGCCTTTTTACACCATCCATATCACTGGACCCCGATAGGCTTTTTTAAAGATATACAAAATTGGAAAATAGAAGATATACAAGATTTTCATCAAACTTTTTATCAACCTAAAAATGCTATTTTGCTTGTAAGTGGCGATATTAACGAAGATGAAGTATTTACTTTAGCTAAAAAGCATTTTCAAGATATAAAAAATACCAAAGAAATCCCTATAGTTCATGAAAAAGAACCTGAGCAAGATGGTGCTAAACGTGTGATCTTGCATAAAGAAAGCGATACACAATTACTAGCACTTGCGTATAAAATTCCTGCATTTAATCATGAGGATATGCCAAAACTTTGTGCATTAAGCGAACTTTTGGGAAATGGAAAAAGTTCTTTAATAAGCGAAATTTTAATTGATAAATTAGAACTTATCAATGAATTTTATGCTTATGCAAGCGAAAATATAGATGAGAATTTATTTATATTTATTTGTGTTTGCAATGAAGGTATAAAAGCAGAAGATGTTGAAAAAGAGCTTTTAAAAATTCTTGAAGATGTAAAAAATGCTAAATTTGATGATACTATCATGGAAAAAATCAAAAATACTGTAAAAAGTGATTTTATTTTTTCACTAAGCAATGCAAGTAGCGTTGCAAATATTTATGGCTCTTATCTTGCCAAAGGTGATTTAAAACCTTTACTTGATTATGAAAAAAATATAGAAAATCTAAGCAAAGATGATTTAATTCATTGTGCTAGAAAATATTTCAATGAAAACAAATCTACTACAATAATCTTAAAAAGGGGTGAAAATGGACAATAAAATCATTATAGGAGCAATGACAGCTTTAATAACTCCATTTAAAAATGGAAAATTAGATGAACAAACTTACCACAAACTCATCAAAAGACAAATAGCAAATGGGATTGATGCGATAGTGCCTGTTGGAACAACCGGAGAAAGTGCCACTTTAACCCATGAAGAACATAGAATTTGTATAGAAATAGCATTAGATGCTTGCAAGGGAAGTTCTTGTAAGGTTTTAGCAGGAGCAGGAAGTAATGCTACCCATGAAGCTGTAAGTTTGGCTAAATTTGCACAAGAGCATGGAGCTGATGGTATTTTAAGCGTTACTCCATATTATAACAAACCCACACAAGAAGGTTTGTATTTACATTATAAAGAAATAGCAAAAAGCATAGATATACCTGTACTTTTATATAATGTCCCAGGAAGAACAGGTTGTGAGCTTCAAACAGAAACCATTATAAGATTGTTTAGAGATTGTGAAAATATTTATGGGGTAAAAGAAGCTAGCGGGAGCATTGATAAATGCGTTGATTTGCTAGCACATGAGCCTAGAATGATGCTTTTAAGCGGAGAAGATGCGATTAATTATCCTATACTTTCAAATGGTGGTAAAGGTGTGATTTCAGTTACTTCAAATTTACTTCCTGATATGATTTCAAAATTAACTCATCTAGCTTTAGAAGAAAAATACATCGAAGCTAAAAAAATTAATGATGAGTTGTATAATATCAATAAAATTTTATTTTGCGAAAGCAATCCTATACCTATTAAAGCAGCAATGTATATAGCAGGTTTAACTCCTACTTTAGAATATCGTTTGCCACTTTGTAAACCTAGTGATTGCAATTTAGCAAAAATAGAAGCGATTATGAAAAACTATAATATCAAAGGATTTTAATGGATACTTTTTTTCAAAATAAAACTTTAGTAATTAGCGGTGGAACAAGAGGGATTGGTAAAGCTATTGTATATGAGTTTGCAAAAGCAGGAGCCAATGTAGCTTTTACTTATAATTCTAACGCAGATTTAGCTCAAGAAATTGTAAAAGATTTAGAAAATAACTATAAAATCAAAGCAAAGGCTTACGAGTTTAACATACTTGAACCAGAAACTTATAAAGAATTATTTGAAAAAATCGATCAAGATTTTGACAGAATAGATTTTTTCATCTCTAATGCTATTATCTCAGGTCGTGCTGTTGTAGGTGGATATACTAAATTTATGAAATTAAAACCAAAAGGTATTAATAATATCTTTACAGCAACTGTAAATGCTTTTGTTGTTGGAGCACAAGAAGCAGCAAAAAGAATGGAAAAAGTCGGCGGGGGTAGTATATTATCTATTTCTTCAACAGGAAATTTAGTACATATTGAAAACTATGCAGGACACGGTACAGCTAAAGCAGCGGTAGAAGCTATGGCAAGATATGCTGCAACTGAACTTGGTTCTAAAAACATCCGTGTAAATGTAGTAAGTGGTGGACCAATTGACACTGACGCGCTTAAAGCATTCACAAATTATGAAGAAGTTAAAAATGCAACTATTAATCTTAGTCCATTAAACCGCATTGGACAGCCTCAAGATTTAGCAGGAGCATGTTTATTTTTATGTTCTGATAAAGCAAATTGGATCACAGGACACACCTTAATCGTAGATGGTGGTACAACTTTTAAATGATTCATTACCCCATTTTGGGATATTTTCTTTAAACACAAGGATTAATAAACAATGAATTTACCTAATATCTTAGCATTTATAAGGATATTATTAGCTCCACTTTTGTTTTTTTTACTTATTAATGATTTTGAAAATATTCATCCTAGTTGGGTAAATTATTTTGCTTGTGTTGTTTTTGGTATAGCTGCCTTGACTGATTTTTTTGATGGTTATATTGCAAGAACTTGGAATCAAACTACAAAACTTGGAGCTATTATAGATCCACTAGCAGATAAAATGCTTGTTTTGGCTGCTTTTTTAGGATTATTACTCACCCAAAAAGCCGATCCTTGGATGATTTATATTATTCTAGTAAGAGAATTTTTTATAACCGGTTTTAGAGTGGTTATGGTGAGTGAAAAATTTGACGTAAGTGCTTCTTTTGCAGGAAAAATAAAAACAACCTTTCAAATGATAGCCATTATATTTTTAATCATGCAATGGCCTTTTGCTAATACATTGTTGTTTATTGCCTTAGTACTTACACTTTATTCAGCTTTTGAATACATACTAGCTTATACAAAACATTTAAAAAAGGTATAATTTGAAATCATATTTATTTTTATTTATCATCTTAGCCATTGGCTTTAAATTTTATTCTTTTAGCTTTTTAATAACGCTTTTGGTTATATCTTTTTTAATTTTTTTTCACGAGTTAGGACATTTTTTAGCCGCAAAACATATGAAAGTAGATGTAGAAATTTTTAGTATAGGCTTTGGAAGAGCTGTTTTTAAAAAAACTTACAAAAACACAGAATATCGCTTATCTGCTCTACCTTTTGGTGGTTATGTTAAACTCAAAGGACAAGATGATTTAAATCCTAGCGAAAAAAATTACGAACCAAATAGCTATAACACTCTAAGTCCTCTAGCTAGAATTTACATACTTTTCGCAGGACCATTTTTTAACTTTTTTCTAGCATTTTTACTTTATACAGCCATAGGTTTTTTAGGAGTTCAAAAACTTGCACCTGTTATTGGCAATATAGCACCAAACTCAGCTGCGCAAAAAGCAAATTTACAAATTGGAGATAAAATCCTAGCTATAGATGGAGTTAAAATTCAAAGCTTTGAAGAAATCGGTAAACTTGTGCATATAAAACCAACCTTACTTAGTATAGAACGCGATGATAAACTCATCAACATCACCCTAACTCCACAAATTGATCAAGGTTATAATGAGTTTTATCAAAAAGTTCAAAAACCACTAATTGGCATAGCACCTAAGGGTGAGTTTGTTACTATTTATCATCCAGGAATTAATAGTTTAAAATATGCTTATGAAGAAAGCATAGAAGCTTCTTTGCTTATTTTTAAAGGCCTTGCTAAAATCATCAGCGGGGAGTTAGACGCTAAAAACATGGGTGGAATCATCACTATGGTAGATATAACCTCCAAAGCAGCAAATACTAGCATAGTGGTTTTATTTTTAATCACTGCTTTAATTTCTATCAACCTTGGAGTATTAAATTTACTTCCTATCCCAGCGCTAGATGGAGGACATATACTTTTTAACCTTTATGAGCTAATATTTAAAAAAGAAGTACCAAAAGTATGTTTTGAATATCTTAGTTATTTTGGCATGGCTTTGCTTTTAAGTTTAATGGTATTTGTAACTTATAATGATATTACTCGTTTTATGAGTAATTAATAAGTCCTAGTAGCAAAATCATAGCGATTAAATTCACCTATATTGTTTTTACGGTAAAAACTATTATAAAATTGCTTACTTAAACTTTGCTCATAATTTAGTCTAAATCTTACCCACATTGCTGTTTGATCTTTGGCGCTAGTTTTTTCATCTTGATAATTAAGTGATAAATCTAAAATAGAAATTGGAGAATAAGTAATGTTATATTGATTTTGTAATTCTTTTATATTAGAATTTACATTTAAAACATTCAAATAAGGCAAATCAAACATCAAACCAAGCTCTGTGCTATCTTCACTATCATTTTCCTTTATATTATAGTGATTAGCATATGCTTTAAAATAATGACTAAATTGAAATTCAGCACCAAAACTATTTTTTTCATAAGCTTCTTTATACTGATCATTAAAATAATTAAAACCTAAATTAAACTCATCAAATTCATAACGATTAATAAGTCCTAAAGAATAAGCTTGTTCTAATTGCCCTATTCTTGCTTGTTTTTCCAAAAGTAAAGTAGCATTTTCATAATCTAGTATTGAATTAATATTTTTTATATTTACATTTAAAGCATCATAGTCTAAATTAGCCTCCGTTTTATCCTTAGAGCTTAAATTTAAAACTTGACCTAAAGAATTACTAGCAAAAGAACTAAGATCTGTACTTTGAGCTTGGTATTCTTGTGGTTTTTGAAAAAATACTTGCTTAGAAACAGTGTTTGACTTTTGATATTTGCTAATATTAGCCTCACCCTCACCTAAGCTTTCTTCTAAATTTAAAGCAAATGCATTTATGCATATACAGCTTAAAAAAATGTATTTTTTCACTCAACCTCTAATGTATTATTTTATAAAGATACAAAATTTCACATTTATCATGAAATATTGCTAACTCTATATTTATAATAGCATTATATTTTTACAATATAGCTAATAGCATTTCAGACAAAAAAAACTACTTATTATAAAATTTTTCCCTTTTTTAACATTCTGATTAAAAATCTTGCAGGATGAGTAGCATGTAAAAAATCTTTTTCTATTTTTGGCTCATCAAAGATTAATGCGCTAAGTATTCTAGCTCCAATAATAGCACTAGCAAAAGCCCTAGATCCATGAGCAATAGAAAAATACAAAGGAATAAAATCATTTGGTGCTACTTGACTTTTATTTTTATGCCATAAAAGCGCCTTATAACTTTGCATATAAAAATTTTCATCATAGGCTTGACCTATTATGGCAAATCTATCACTAGAATATGATCTAAATCCTACTTTTCCACCCATAATTTCTAAATTTTCAACATGCAAAAATTCTTTTATATTCTCAATATTTTGCAAATCATCCTTTTTTAAAAGCGTTATATCTTGATTAAGCCTATCATAACTTGCACCAATAAGTTGCAAATTTAATTCTTCATTGATAGGACAAATATAGCCTTTTGAAGATAAAGCATGAGAATTTTTTAAAAATGGTTTTAAATGAGTACATTGACCTCTAACACTGCTTAATTTCATGTATTTATACTCTAAAAATTTCTTAGCATCGGCACCTTGAGCATAAATTAACACATCATAATCTTTTAATGTTTTTTGATTATTAAATTGCAAAGAAAATTTTTCATTTTCATAAGAATAATCTTTAAATTCATGCTCAAAAAATACTCTAGCCTTGCTTTTTTGCAAAAGTGTCTTCACAAGCTCTTGAGGTTTTATACAAGCCCCATCTTTTAAAAAGGCTTGGTTGTTAATAATTTCAAATAAAACATTATCTTTTTGACTATCAAAACGCTCTTGCATAAGTTCATTATGAGCAAATTCATAAACCCCTTGAGGAATTAAATCTAAAATTTGCCTATAAAATCTACTAGCCTCTAAAAAAGCATATTGTGAAAACTCACCCAATAAAACATCAGGTTTTAAAATCAAAGAGCTTAAAATTCCATTGATATTTCCAGAAGCACCTTTTCCTAATGAATTTTCTTTTTCAAAAACATCTACTTGAACATTTCTTAAAGAAAGCTCATAAGCTATACTAGCTCCGGCTATACCTGCTCCGATGATGGCTATTTTTTGTATCTCTTTTTTTAAACTTGGAGTACTAAAATAAGCAAATTTATCTTCAAACTCAAGGTCATTAAAAACAGCCTGTATCATTTCCCTTTTTCTAAAACCTTTGATTTTTTGTACTTGAAAATTATTATTAATTAAAGCTTTTTTTAAAATGCTTGCAGAGGAAAAGGTCAAAATCTTGGCATTTATTTTTGAATTTTTGGCAACTTTGTTTATAATATCCTCATCAAACATCTCTTGATTTTTAGCAGGAGCAAAACCATCTAAATACCAAACATCAGCTTTAAAGTCTAAATTTTGCAACTTTTCTTTAGCATCGCCAAATACCAAATCTAAAAAACAATCTTGAAAATAAAATCTATAAACTCCATCTTTACATGGGGGATAAAATTTTAAAAACTGCTCTAAAAGCTCTTTAAATTCCCCATAAAAACCAAGATTTTTATAAATTTCTCTTAATGTTTCTTTTTCTATATAAAAATTTTCAAAACTAAGATAAAATAGTCTTTGATTTTCTTTTTTTTCTTTTATAAAACGCTTTAAAGTGAGGAAAAAATTTAAACCTATACCAAAACCAAGCTCTGCAATGATAGTTTGTTTTGTTTGAAATTCAAAAACATTAGTGTAGATAAATTCACTCTCGCTTAAACCATCGCTAGAATTAAAATAATAATCATCAAAATCTAAAGAAAAAGGTGCATTGTTTTTAATGATAATATTTGCTTTTTTCATTGATTTTTATAAAAATAACTCTCTATGCCATTAGCAATACCAATAGCTAATAATTCTTGGAAATTTTTATTTGTTAATCTATTTCTTTCACTAGGATGACTAATATAACCTGTCTCAATCAATATAGCAGGCATTTGCGCACCCACTAAAACCCAAAATGGAGCTTCTCTAACTCCACCATCCACAACTTTATATTTTTTTCTTACATTACTTAAAATCTTTTTTTGAACATCAATAGCTAATTTATTTGAAGCAACGATTTTTTCACGGTTTAAAAAATTTAAAAAGGTTTGTTTTGAAAAGAAATTCATCTCTTCAAAATCGGATTGATTTTCCAACTCAGCAGCTTTTTTACTTCTTTCGCTTCTTGCAGGCGATAAAAAGAAGGTTTCAATACCTTGTAAAGTTTTAGCTCTTTGTTTATTTGGAGCTGCATTTGCATGGATAGAAATAAATAAATCCGCCATTTTTTCATTAGCCATAGAGGTTCTATCTCTTAAGTTTATAAATTTATCTGTACTTCTAGTATAATAAATTCTATATCCACGTTTTTTAAGCTCATTACCAAGTTTTAAAGCCACGCTTAAAACTACATCTTTTTCTCTAACACCCTTATCACCCAAAGTACCTGGATCTTTACCTCCATGACCTGGGTCAATTACTATGATTTTACCTGATTTTTTAATGGTAGCTTTTGCGGTTTTTGAAGTAGTTTTTGTCGGTGCTTTCTTAACCTTTTTTTCAAAGCCTATAAATAATTCCTCATCATCTAAATCAAGATTAGTTTTAAAATCACTAGTAGAATTTAAAACAACTCTTACTGTAGTTTTATTAAACTGCGCTATTGTGATGGATTGATTTTTATTGATATCGATTTTTTTTCTATCACCTTCTAAAATAGCTTCAAAACTTACAATAGAACGATATGTTTTACCATCTTTAAAAGAATTGATTTTAATATCTTCAATATCAATATCATTGTTTAATTTTAAATTAACACCATTTTTATCTTTACTTGATTTTAAAATATATAAAGGCTCATTTTTAACAACTTCTTTTTTTACTTCTGTTTTTTTAGCTTCTTCTTGTTTTTTAACTATAGGTTTGGGTTCTTCTTTTTTTTCTACTTTTTCAAGTCCCATAAAAAGACTTTGATCTTTAAGCTCTATTTTGATCTTTAATTCTTTTTTTGAACTTAAGACCAAACGCATACTTGTTGGGTTAAATTGCGATACGATAATATCAAAATCTTTAAATTCAAAAGTTCTCTTAGGTCCTTTTAAAATCCCATCAAAATCTGCAACATAACGAAAATTCTTATCGCCTTTGAGAGTAAAGTTTTTAATGTCTTTTTGGCTGATTTTTTCACTTAAATCAAGTAAGATACCATTGTCTGATTTCTTTACATCAAGCACAAAAAGCTCTTTTTGCACCGGAGCTTTTTTATCTTCTTTTTTATCTTCTTTTTTATCTTCTTTTTTATCTTCTTTTTTATCTTCTTTTTTATCTTCTTTTTTATCTTCTTTTTTATCTTCTTTTTTATCTTCTTTTTTATCTTCTTTTTTATTAATAGGTGATGTGGTATTGGTTTCAATTTTTGTTTGTTCTTTTTTTATTTTTTGATCTTGTATAACTTTTAAAGCATTTTTTAAACGTGAAATTTCTTCTTCACTTACTCCGCTTTCTTTAAGCTCTTGTACATAAGCTTTATCATCAAAGCCTAAAGAATTTGAACTTATGATTAATCTTTTTAAAATCTCATTTTTTTCTTCATTATTATCATTAATCACACTTTGTATATACAAAGATTTTAACTGCTGGTGTAATTGTAGTTTTTCTTCTGAATTAGAAGTTAAAAAATTTTGATCAAATTTCTTAACTTCTGCATTAGCAAAAACACTAAAACAAAATAATAAAAAAATAAAAAATATTCTAAGCATCTTCGCCATTAACTAATTTTTTCATTAGCTCTTCTACACTAATAAGCTTATCTAGTCTATATCCATTAGCCCCTGTAAAAAATAAGCCTGTTTCTTTTTTACCGCTCCAAGCATCATATAATCTATCTGCTATACAATAACCTACCTTAGTAGCTTCCTTGCCTCTACCGCATGGTGCAACACAATTGCTCACACAAGAAATTTTTGGCCCCATTCTTTTATCTACTAAATTTAAAAGATTAGTTCTTACCCCTCTTGCAGGATAGCCAACTGGAGATTTTAAAAGCTCAATATCTTCTTTTTTACAATCTAGCAATACTTGCTTAAAATCATCACTAGCATCGCACTCAAAAGTTCCTATAAATCGAGTTCCCATTTGAACACCACTTGCTCCTAAAGACATCATTTTTTCTATATCTTGCTTATCCCAAATTCCACCCGCAGCGATTAATGGTATATCTCCCCAGTTTTTAATTTCTTGTGCAACTTGTGGTACTACATTTTCTAACTGATATTCATCCATTAAACATTGCTCATAAGTAAAACCCTGATGTCCACCGCTTTTTGGTCCTTCAACTATAACCGCATCAGGCAAGCGATTGTATCTGCTTTGCCATCTTTTGCAAATAATTTTTAAAGCCTTAGCTGATGATACAATAGGTACCAAAGCAACATCAGGATAATCTTGTGTAAATTCAGGTAAATTTGTAGGAAGCCCTGCTCCTGAAACTATCACATTAAAACCAACCTCACAAGCATTACGAGCAATTTGCGCATAATTATTACTTGCATATAAAATATTACAGCCTAAAGGCGCATCTTTACAAACCTTTCTAGCATTATCTATCAAAGCTTTTAAGCCTGCTTTTGAGTAAAAATTATCACTACCATAAGGCTTTGCATTGAACTCTTTATCTATATGCGTTCTATTTTCATAATATCCAGTTCCTACCGAAGAAATAATCCCTAATCCACCATTTAAAGAAACTGCAGAAGCAAGTTTGTCCCAACTTATACCAAGTCCCATGCCACCTTGAAAAATAGGATATTTTATCTCATGCTTTCCAATTTTTAAAGCTTTAAAACTCATCATATTACCTTTAATTTTGCAAATTTTCTTTTTCCAACTTGTAAAATATATTCACCGCTTTCTAGTTGGAATTGTTCATCTTGAACTTTTTCTCCATTAACACTTACTGCATTTGAATTAATCAATCTTCTAGCAGCTGAAGTAGAACTTTCCATTTTACACTCTACTATAGCTTTTGCAAGCCAAATACTACCTTCTAAAGTAAAATTTGGCATATCACTAGGAAGTTCTTTTGCGCTATGGACTTTGTCAAATTCTTCCTTAGCTTTTAAAGCACACTCGCTTGAGTGAAAACGCGCAGTAATTTCTAAAGCTAAATTTTCTTTAGCTTTTTTAGGATGCAATGAGCCATTTTTAATATCATCTTTTATTTGTGAAATTTCATTTAAGCTTTTTTCGCTTAAAAGTTCATAATATCTAAACATCAATTCATCACTAATACTCAAAACTTTAGCATACATATCTTTGGCATTTTCAGTTACACCAATATAATTTCCCAAGCTTTTACTCATTTTATTTACACCATCAAGGCCTTCAAGCAATGGCATCATCATCACCGCTTGTTCTTTTTGGCAATTATATACTCTTTGAAGCTGTCTACCCATTAAAAGATTAAACTTTTGATCCGTACCGCCCATTTCTATATCACTTTTTAATGCAACACTGTCATAACCTTGCAAAAGCGGATATAAAAACTCACAAATTGATATAGGGCTTTGTTCTTTGAAGCGCTTAGTAAAATCATCTCTTTCAAGCATTCTAGCAACACTAAAAGTCGAAGTAAGCTCTACTATACCAGCAGCACCAAGCTCATTTAGCCATTTAGAATTAAAATGAATTTGAGTTTTATTTGGATCTAAAATCTTAAAAACTTGTTCTTCATAAGTTTTAGCATTTTTAAGTACTTCTTCTTTGTCAAGTTTTTTTCTTGTAGCACTTTTTCCTGTTGGATCTCCAATTTGAGCAGTAAAATCACCTATTAAAAACTGCACTATAGCCCCATGTTTTTGAAGCAAAGCCATTTTGCTCAAAACCACAGTATGACCCAAATGCAAATCAGCAGCCGTAGGATCAAAACCAGCCTTTACAAAAAAATTTTCACCTTTTTCATAGTAATTTTTTACTAAAGAAACTAATCTTTCTTCATCAATAATTTCTGCTATTCCTCGTTTAATTTCTTTAATAATTTCATTAATATCCATAAAAAACCTTTTTTAGTGATTATTATATGCATCATTTAAAGATGTAAAATCTAAAATTTTATATCTAGATTTTAATCTTTCTTTTGCATTCTCAAGATCTATATTATTAGGTAACTCAACTTGTACTTCAAAATAATTTGCAACGACTGGCTCTGAATCAGCTGAGTTAATACTTAAAACATTAATCTGCATTTTAGCTAAAGTAGTTAGAAAATCTGCTAAAGAACCTTTTTTATTTTCTATAGAAACGATGATTTTGTAACTTTTTATCGAACTATCATTCCAAAAAACAAAAACCATTTCTTTGTTATCTTCTATCATTTTCATTGCTTGTTCACAAAGCTTATGGTGTATTGTTGCTCCAGTTGAATGTCTAAAAGCAATGATTTCATCTCCTCTTTTAGGCCTACAACAATAATCAAAATTAATCGTGGTTATTTTATAATTAGAACCAATCACTATGCTTTCAAATTTTTGCTCATTTTGTTCAAATTTAGCTGCTTGATTTTGCCCCATATATTTTCTTAGAGCAATAATTACATCTTTAAAATAATTAAAATCCAAAGCAATTTGTCTTAGCTTTTTATTAAAATTTTCTTTTTCAAGCCATTCTTCTATAAGTTTAGAATCTTTATTAAAAACAGTAGATAAAAGATTAACAGCAATTTTGTTATTTAATTCTTTTTTCTTTTGCTTGCAAAAATCTCTTATACTAGCTCTAGCCTTTCCTGTTTTAACGCTATCTATCCATGAACATCTAAAAAATTCTTCTTCTGAAGTTTCAATGCTAACTATATCTCCATTTTTAAGCACGGTTAAAAGTGGTACTCTCATGCGGTTAACAAACGCAGTTTTTGCATGAAGCCCTACTTTGGTGTGAACTTCATAAGCAAAGTCCAAAGCCGTAGCCCCGCGCGGTAAAGTAAAAATTTCTCCCTTTGGAGAATATACTGCTATATCTTCTATATATAAACTATCTTTTGCATATTCATAAAGTTCGATAGCATCACAATCTTGCACAGCATTGCCATCTTCTTTACCATGCATAGAAATATCCGCAAGCCAATCTAAATTTGGTGTTGTTATATTTCCTTCTTTATATTTCCAATGCGCTGCCACACCAAATTCAGCAGTCTTATGCATATCAAAGGTGCGAATTTGAGCTTCTATGATATTTTTTGCATCAAAAAGCGTTGTATGTAAGGTTTGGTAACCATTTTGTTTTGGCAAAGCTATATAATCTTTAAATCTTGAAATTAAAGGATTAAAATGTGTATGTAAAATTCCTAAAGCCAAATAACAATCATAAACTTTTTCAACCAAAATTCTTACACCCAAAAGGTCTAAAACTTCATCAAGTCCTACACCTTTTCTTTGCATTTTTAAATAAATAGAATAATTATGTTTAATTCTTTTGTGTATAACAAAACTACCTTGTCTAAACCCATTTTCCAAAAATAACATTTCTATTTTTGAGATAAATTCATTAAATCCAAGTTGAATTTGTTGATCTTTTGCATTTATATAATTATCAATTTGTGCATATTCATCAGGCAATAAAAACTTAAAACTTAAATCCTCGAGCAAATTTTTTATACTTGAAATTCCAAGTCTATGAGCTATAGGCGCATATACCACCAAGGTTTCTTCGCTGATTCTTTTTTGTTTATCTTCTCTTAAAAAATTTAAAGTAAGCATATTGTGCAATCTATCACAAAGCTTTATTACAAGCACGCTCACATCTTCAACACCAGCTAAAAGCATATTTCTAAAAGTCAAAGCAGATTTTGCAAGTTTTTCATTAGAATTAGAGCGTGTAAGATGATCTTCTCTAATACTGACTATTTTGGTTAAGCCTTGAACCAATTTGGTGACTTCTTCACCAAAATTTGAACTCAATTCTTCTTCATTGCAATTTGTATCTTCTAACACATCATGCAATAATGCAGCGATAATCATAGACTGTACAGGGCTTAAAAATGCCACAAAAGAAGCCACTAATATAGGGTGAACCGCATATGGTTCTCCGCTTTTTCTAAATTGTCCTTCGTGTTTTTGGATACAAAAATCTACTGCTTTTTCTAAAACAGCAGATTGTGGGAAGACCATAAAAAGGATTTCTTTTGCTCTTTGTAAATCCTTACAATTTTTAACATCATCAACAAGTTTATCTAACAATAACTCATCATTTACTAGCTTCAATAAATCCCTCTAAAACGATTTTATCTTCTGCTATTTCATGTAAAGCAATATCGGTATATTTGTATTTATTCTTATCTAAATTTACTAAAGGTTCTGCACCATTTGCAAGCTCTTCAGCTCTTTTAGCCACTACAAGAGCTAGTTTATATCTATCATCTTTTAGTTTTTTTAATGCTTTTGCAGCTATTTGTTCTACTCTCATTTTTATCCTTAATCTTGATTTTTAACAATAGAGCATAAACTCATATCGCCTTGGATGATTTTTAATAAATTTCCTTCTTTAAACATATTACATACCACAATAGGTAAAGCATTATCTTTAGCTAAGGCTATTGCAGTATCATCCATAACTTTAATATTATCATGCAAAGCTCTTTCGTAGCTTAACTCATTAAGCATAATTGCATCATCATATTTTTTAGGATCTTTATCATAAATTCCATCTACCTTAGTTGCTTTAATGATCATATCTGCTTGAATTTCTACCGCTCTTAAAGTCGCAGCAGTATCTGTAGTAAAATAAGGATTGCCTGTGCCACAAGCAAAGATAACTATACGTCCTTTTTCTAAGTGTCTATGTGCTCTTCTCATGATATAAGTTTCACAGAATGCTTCCATTTGAATAGCGCTTTGAACCCTTACATCAAGCCCAGCACTTTCTAATGCTTCTTGCATAGCTATAGAATTAATCACAGTAGCAAGCATACCCATATGATCACCACTTGTTCTTTTTATAAGTCCATCTCTTGCAGCAGATACCCCTCTAATGATATTTCCACCGCCTATTACTATACCTACTTCAACATTTTCATTAATCAAGCTTTTTATTTCAGAAGCTATGTATTTTAAAATAGAATTTTCTATACCAAACCCATTTTCTCCAGCCAAAGCTTCTCCAGAAAATTTAACCAATACTCTTTTTCTTTTATTGTTCATTAAATTTCTCCTTTGATTTGAAACTATATCAAAATTCGCATTAAAAAAAACTAATTTATTTAATCATCTCTAAAGGATTGATATGAAAATTCTTTTGTGTTACTTCAAAAGTTAAATCACTTTCAACCCTACCTATAATATAACCTTTTTTGATATTTCTACCCACTTTAACCCCAGGTGCAATTTTATCTAAATGCGCATAAATAGTATGTATACCATCTTTATTTTCAACAATCACAACTTGTTTTAAAGTTGGAGTTGCTTTTGCAAAAACTACTTTACCATCTAAGACATTTCTTACTGCAGCATTAGCACTATCACTTTTTAAAACTACATTTTCGTTATAAATTTTAATATTATAAATAGGATCTATATAATTTCCAAATTTTTGCTTTACCGTGTAAGATTCTAAAGGGGCGATTGTCTTAGGACCGCTATAACGCTTAACACTGCTGGTTTGATAACTTGAGCCTACTTGTTTAACATTTGAGCTTGGTTTTTTATCTTCTTTTTTTTGTGCTAATTTTTCTTCTTCTTTTTCTTTAATAATTTTTAATTTATTAAGTGTTTTTCTCAATTCTTGTTGTTGGGCTTGTAAATTAGAAAGTTTTCTAGTATAAATTTCTTTATCTGTTTTTTGCTTAGCTATTTCTTGTTCTTGCTTTTTTCTAAGATTTTTAAGCTCATCGATTTGATCTTTATAGGCTTTTAAATTATTATTAATTGTAGTAATTTGAGTTTGCTTTTCTTCTATTTTTTTACTTATATTTTCATAATCTTTTGAAATTTGATAAAATTCTTCTTTGAAAATTTTATCCAAGATCCCAACTAATTCTAAAGCTATAATACTATCTTCACTTTCAATATAATTTTTAGGAATTGCTAAATCATAAGCAAAATCTTTAGCAATTAAATCAATAATCTTCCCTTCTATTTTGTTTTTATTTTGCAAAAGATCTTTATTTTGCGCATTGAGTTGCTCTAGCGCTTTTATTTGAGTTTTTACTGAACTTTCAAGTTTAGAAGTTTTCGAAGTTAAAGTGCTAATTTCTGAAGCAATTTTTTTTAGATTTTTTTCATTATCTAAAATTTCACTAGCTAAATCCTCTAACTTTTTAGAAAGTTGCTTTACTATGCGCTCATTTTCTTTAATATCTTTTTGTTTTTGTGCAATTTCATTTGCAAATAAAACAGAAAAAGAAAACAAAAAAAGCAAAAAGCATTTTTTCATTTTCTAACCTTAAACATTACAAAATTCACACAAGCAAAACAAACACAAAGCATTGCTAAAAAAATCAAAAACAAATGTGTGAAAATACTTATTTTAGGTAAGCTAATATCCACACTTTGTAAAGCTAGCTTGATAGATTCAAGATCATAAACTTGGGTAAAAAATAATACAAGCAATAAAAATGCTATAAAACAATCAATAAAAACTATCTTATAAAGCATAAAAGATCTAAACCAAAACGGTGCTCCAAGCAAACACATGATTTCCACTCTTTGAGTATGCTCAAAAAGCCAAATTTTCATTTGTTTAAGCAATAATACAAAACTAAGCAATATTATAATAAACAAGAAAAACCATAATAAAAATTTCACCAAAACCAAAAGTTTGTAAATTTTTGTATGCGTTTTTGCAAAAGTTTCTACTTTAGTAATATTAGGATTTTTTAAAAGCTTATCTTTTAAAGCATTTAGCTCATCTTCTGATAAAAGTTTATTGAGTTTTAAAGTATAAAATTTTGGCAATGTAGCCTTTAAAACCTCTATGTTTTTGGCTGATATATCATTTTTAAGTCTATCTATCATTTCATTTGGATTTAAAATTTCTAAAGACTGAAAATGACTTACTTGATCTTCTATGCTTTTTTTATCTAAATGAGTTTTACCTACTAAAATAATATTATAATCTTTATTTAAAAGTTTTTCATAATGCTCTATAGTTTTGTTTGTAATGATTAAAAACTCAAAAGCAAACATCATTACCATTAAAGCAAATATCAAAGAAAGATGATTTTTAAAAGATTTCATTCATTCTCCCATTTTCTATATTAAAACGACGGTAATCAAGTCTTAAATTAGTAGGAATTCTATGCGTAACAACCACCACACAAGTTCCAAGTATTTCTCTAGCTGATTTTAATAAAGTCCATATAATATCTGAAGAATACTCATCCAAATTTCCCGTTGGTTCATCACATAAGAGTAATTTTGGATTATGTGCTAAAGCTCTTGCCATAGCCACGCGTTGTTGCTCTCCACCTGAAAGCTGAGCTGGCTTTTTATCAGCTTTGAAAGTTAAATTTACATGCTTTAAAAGCTTTGCGGCTTGCTCTTTACATACATTCTTGCTATAACCTTTAATCATCAAAGGTAGCATTACATTTTTTTCTACACTAAATTCTTGCACTAAACGATAATCTTGAAAAATAATCCCTATTTTTTGCCTAAGCTGTAAAAGCTCAGCATTAGAAATATCCACTAAATCATTATTACAAACTTTTAAATTCCCACTTATTGGCTCTAAATCTCCATAAAAAGATTTTAACAAAGTTGACTTTCCACTACCACTTTTTCCTGTAATAAAAACAAAATCATTATCTTTTAGCGAAAAACTAGTATTTTCTATAACAAGTTCATCATAACCAAGACAAAGCTTTTTAGCTTCTATCATCACTGCTTTTCCTTATTTATTTTATAAATGATTATTTGATATAAGAATACAATATTTCTCTTAATTTTTCTATAGCTTTTAAATTTTCTTTAGTTCTAAAAGGCTGTTCAAAAATAAATTCTATCTTTTGTGCGTTTAAAGCTATATAAACATGCTCAGGCTTATAAAAAGCACCAAAAGCTATTTTAATGACAAACCCATCATCCTTAATATACATTTTTTCAAAATGCAAGAAAAAATCCTCACCTTTAAAAACTTCATTTTTAAAATTCTTTTTTATACAAGCTAATTCTTCTGCGTTTAATCTTAAATCTTCAATGGCAAATTTTTGATCCTTGCTTAAACTTTCACTCTTGCTAAAACCACTAATGATTAAATCATATATATCTTTATTTTGCCTTTTCCAGCGATCTTCGTATTTGCTTGAAATTTCTAAATTTTCATTTTTTTTGATTAAAGCTTTTAAATGCGAAAAAGTTAAAAAAGTTTCTAAAGTAAAATCAAAATACGAAAAACTATCTGTTCTAAGTTCAAATTGCCCATTTTCTTTTAAAACTCTAGCGCATTCATTTGCAAAATTTAACCCGACTACCCTACGATGAGGCTTTTTATCCCAAGGAACAGGAAAATGCAAAAAGATTTTATCTATCAAGTTAGACTCAAGTACGCTTAGTAATAATCTTGCATCGGTTTCTATTAATAAAACATTATTTAAGTTTTCGCTTAAGGCAAGTTTAGCTACTTGCTCCAACGCAGGGGTGTAAATTTCTATACCTATAATCAAAACATCAGGATTTGATCTTGCTTGATAAAGCAAATGCCTACCACTTCCAAAACCTATTTCAATAAAAATTTGCTTTTTGTTTTTTATTTGCTCTAGTAATTCTTTTAAATCATTAGCGATCAAAAGGGTTTTTTGGATTAACCTTGTATGTTTTAATGCTACAGCTTCACAAACTACATCTTGAGTAAAGTTTTCTTTAAACACAAGTAAAGCTTTTTGCAAATATCCAATTTGCGAAGGCTTAGTGTGTTTTTCACCTTTAATAAGCCATTCTTGTTTTTTTTCATCTTTTTTAATCTGCAAAAAAAAGTTTTCTTGCTTTATACGCGTAAAAAGCAAATCAACATTTTCACCTTTAGCAAGCCATAAAAATTCAACCCCATCTTTTTCAAAAGGAAGTTGAATTTCTTTTAGAATTTTACACTTAAAATTTGGCATTATTTCACCGCTGTAAATTTATCAGAAGCTTTTGATTCTATACCATTTGCATCAATAGCTATAACTTCATAACTATATACTTTTCCAGGAACAGCTGTGATGTCTTTTAATTGTTTAGATTTAATCTCCTTAAACACAGCATTACTTCCACCTCCACTTCGTTTAACTATGTATTCTTTAGCTCTATCATCATTATCAACCCATTCAACTCTAATACCATCATCTTCAACAGCACATAAAATAATACTTGGTGCTAATGGTGCCCCTAAGGTAATACCTTCTACAGGCTCACTTGCTATAGGACTTTCCAAGCCATCTTTATCGACCATACTCACTTTATAATATCTTTTTTCAGCCACGCCTTTAACTACATCTTCATAAGTATTTTCAGAAGTTTTAGCTACCACGCTAAAAGGTAAAAAGGTGGTTGAACTAGAATAAATTTTATAATAAGCAAAATCAGCATAGTCAATTTTATCCCAAGTTAAAATGATTTTTCTTGGCGCATCTTTACTTGCTTGTAAATTACTTACCATAGGAGGAAGTGCTTTAGTAGTTGATTCCACTATTTTACTTGGGGTACTTTTAATGCCATCATAAGTTAAAGCTATGATTCTATATTGAAAACTCTCATCAGGCTTTAGTGAATCATCTATATATTCAGCACTTAAGCGATTTTTAACCCTAGTTAATTCTTTAAATTTCATATCTTTCATATTTGCACGCTCAATGATGTATGAATTTACTCTTACATCAGGGTGTGGTCTCCAAACTATTTTTACACGATTTGGCAAACCCACAATAGCTTGCACAAAAGGCACTGGATCAATCACTCTATTGGTAAAAGCTTCTATGCTTACGCCATCTTGAGAAACTTGTCCAAGCTCATTAAAGGTTTTCATAGAATAATAATATCTTGTATTTGGTTCTAAATTTGTATCAGTATAATGAGTTTGAAATTTATTTTTAATTTTTGCTATAAGTTCCATAGGTGCACCAGCTGCATTTGCTCTATAAATGTAATAGCCTGCTATATTTTGATCATACAAAGGTTCCCATTCAAAAGCTATGCTTGTAATATCACTTATACTTTTAATATTTGAAATTTTTGGTAAAGTATCATTTACTTGAGCAATTTGAGGCGAACTCATAGTTGTACTACAAGCACTAAAAGCTAAAGCAGAACTTAAGATAATCCAGTGAAGTTTTTTCATCTATCTCTCCTTGTGTAAAATTTTCTTTTAAAATTTGATAAAAATCATCAAACATAGGAGCTTTTATAAACATTAACTCTTTAGTCCTAGGATGAATAAAATAAATCAAATACGCATGAAGCATTACTCTATTATACTTTATTTTTCCTTTATATCCGTATAATTCATCTCCTAAAATATAGCGATTAAAATCTGCCAAATGTACCCTGATTTGATGGGTTCTTCCTGTGTATAATTTAGCAGCTATTAAAGAGCATTTTTTAGCACTTAATAAATTTATAAAATCTGTTTTTGCATTTTTTGCTAAAGGATTTTTGATATTTGTAGTAATTTTTTTAAGCCTATTATTAGGACAACGCATAATGGCTTTTTCATTACTCATTTTATCATTTTTCAAAGGCAAGTCACTCAAAGCAAGATAAAATCTTCCCATACTTTTATCTAAAAGCTGATTTGCTAAAAATTGATGTGCTTGATTATTTTTTGCTATGATGATAGCTCCGCTTGTGCCTTTATCAAGTCTATGCACAAGCCCTGCTCTATGCTCTCCATTTAAATTTGATAAAGCATAGCCCTTATGTAAAAGCCAATCCACCAAAGTCGCTTCTTTAACACTACTTGCACCATGCACGACAACATTAGGAGCTTTGTTTAAAACTAAAACATCATCATCTTCATATAAAATTTCTATATCAAACTCAGGCGTGTAGCTTTCTTTAGCTTCTTTTACTAAAGGTAAAAAAATACTTATTTCATCTTTTTGTTTTATTTTTTTAGAACTTTTATTTTCTAATTTTTCATTAATATATATGCAGTTTTCTTTGATTAGTTTAGCAACTTGCGAACGACTTTGTTTAAGTATATCTGATAAAAAAATATCCAATCTTTCTTCACAAAGTGATGAAATTTTTAGCATATTATATTTCCTTGTGATAAAATTTGCAATTTTAGCATATAATTACACAATATTTTGTAAAAAAGGTTAGCTTTGATAAAACTTGATAGAAGAATTCTGACGCATTTTGATTTTGTTCAACCTCTTTTAGTGTTACCTATCATAGCTATATCTTTTCTTTTAATTTATGAAGCAAATACACGCTTAGCCGAAAAGCAATTTATCTATACTTTAGTAGGTTTTACAGGCTTTGCATTTTTTTTCTTTTTACCTTTAAGAAGATTAATGTGGCTTATACCTGTGTTATATTGGATCAATATAGCTTTGCTTTTGAGTGTGGATATTTTTGGTGTTGAAAAACTTGGGGCTAGAAGATGGCTTGAGATACCTTTTACACATTTTACCATACAACCTTCTGAAATTTTCAAACCCTCTTTTATTTTAATGCTAGCTTATTTGATTTATCAAAACCCACCACCTCATAATGGCTATGGTTTAAAACAATTTTTAAAGCTAAGTTTTTATATTTTACTCCCATTTTTACTTATAGCAGGAGAACCTGATTTAGGAACAGCTTTAGTACTTTTAATAGTGGGCTTTGGAACGCTTTTTATCATAGGAGTAAATTATAAAATTTGGCTTAGTATTTTTTTAGCTATAGCTATAGCTTCGCCTATTATTTATAGTGATTTTTTAAAACCTTATCAAAAACAAAGAATTCATGATTTCTTAGCTGAAGAGCCAAGTTACCATGTAAAACAATCCATCATTGCAATAGGAAGCGGTGGTTTGAGCGGAAAAAAGGCCGATGAAGCCACACAAACACATTTTAAATTTTTACCTATTTCTACGAGTGATTTTATCTTTGCATATTTATCTGAAAGATTTGGTTTTATTGGTGCAGTTATAATTATACTACTTTACACCTTACTCATTTTTCATTTATTGAGTTTAAATTATAAGCTCAAAGATGATTATTTTACAAGAGTAGTGACAAATTGCATTGCTTTATTTATTTTCATATATGTAGCAGTAAATATATCAATGACCATAGGTTTTGCCCCTGTTGTTGGTATACCTATGCCATTTTTTAGTCATGGGGGGAGTTCTTTTGCTACCTTTATGATTTTCTTTGGAATTTTACAAAATTTAATAACCTTTAGATATTTAGCAATAGAAAAAGCAGTAAAAATAAAATTCTAAATTTAAATTAAGGAAATAAAGATATAATAACATTTTTATTTTAACTTCTGGCGGATTTATAGCTCAGTTGGTTAGAGCAACCGGCTCATAACCGGTTGGTCGCAGGTTCGAGTCCTGCTAAATCCACCATTTTATTTAATCTCGTATTTTTATTCTGATCAAAACTTTTTTAAATTACATTCTTATTTTAATTATTTTTTTAAGTGTTTTATATTAAAGCTAAATTCAAATTTCTGATATGTTAAATTAGAGTATTAAAACTAATGAAAATCATTAAAAGTAAGATTAACAATATTTTTATTTACTCTGTAGCTAATTTAAATTCTTTGAAAAATTTCATTAGGAATTGGTTGCGAAGGGGAGATTTGAACTCCCGACCTTCGGGTTATGAGCCCGACGAGCTAACCACTGCTCTACTTCGCGGCATCATATGAAGTGGATGGGGTAAAGGGATTCGAACCCCTGAATGACAGGACCAAAACCTGTTGCCTTACCGCTTGGCGATACCCCAATAAATGAAGCAATTTTTAAATTAAAAGTGGCATTATATATTATTTTTTACATAATGTCAAGAAAAATGTTATATAATTTCTTAAAAAATAAAAAAAGGAGATTAATAGTGGGATATATTAGTGTAGAACAAGCTATAAAAGAACTTCAAGATGGCAAAATGCTAGTTATGGTAGATGCAGAAGATAGAGAAAACGAAGGAGATTTGATTTTCCCTGCACAATTTAGCTCACAAGAAAAAGTAAATTTTGCCATTACTCATGCAAGAGGTGTGGTGTGTGTAGCATTGAGTGAGAATTTGGCTAAAAAATTTGAACTACCTTTAATGGTGCCTAAAAATACATCAAATCACGAAACAGCTTTTACCATCACTGTCGATGCAAAAAATGCAACAACAGGAGTAAGTGCTTATGAAAGGGATATGACTATACAAATTTTTGCTGATGATAATGCAAAGGCAAGTGATTTTGTGCGTCCTGGTCATATTAATCCTTTGATAGCAAAAAAAGGCGGAGTTTTAGAAAGAACAGGCCATACCGAGGGAACAGTGGATTTATGTCGCTTGGCAGGATTAAAAGAAGCATGCGTGATATGTGAGATTGTTAAAGATAATGGAGATATGGCTAGAAGAAGTGATTTGCTTGAGTTTTGCAAAAAACATGCTATTAATATGATTACTATTTCAGATTTAATCGAGTATCGTTTAAAAAATGAAAGTTTGATTTCTTTAATTAAAGAAGAAGAAAGTATTTTGGCAGGTTTTAAAGCTAAAAAAATGACTTTTAAAGATCACAATGAAAATGAACACATAGCTTTTAGCTTTGGCGCTTTGAAAGAATGTGAGAATGTTAAATTTTATCTTAGTGGAAGTGACTTTGAACTTCTAACTTCTAATAAATTTAATGAATTATTAAAACAGATTGAATTTTTAAGTCAAAAAGGTGGTGTAATCATTTTCATGAAAAATGAAAAACAAGAAAACATACAATTTAAAAATTACGGCATAGGAGCACAAATTTTAAGGTATTTAAAAATTTCAAAAATCAAACTTCTAAGTCAAAATACCGATAAAGAATTTATAGGCTTAAAAGGTTTTGGGCTTGATATTACAAGCAGTGATTTTAAATCTTAAATTCTAAAAACTTAAATTTATCGCCAAAGTTAAACATCAAATTTTTACTTTGGCTGATAAAGTTTTTATAAATTTGAGGGTTAGCATTTTTAGCTTGCTCGATAATTTCTTCTAAGCCAAAATCAATTAAGGCTTGATTTTGATTCTTATATTCTAACACCTCAAAGCCCTCTTCTTTTAAAACTTGTAAAAAATGATCAAAATTTACATTATATGTAATATCGCTTTTAGCAAAAAAATCTTTTAAATTCTCTTCAAAAAGATTATACACTTGGTGATTTTTATACATTCTAATACTAATTTTTTCTTCTTTTTTTGCATAATCAAAACATGCAAAAGTTAATTTTTCACAAGTTTGTTTTAATTTGAATAAAAAAGGTCTATAAGAGATACAAAGCTCACTATTGGTGATAGCATATTTTTCACATTCTTTTAAAAGATCTTCATTTATAGGCTTAAAAACAATGTTTAAATCATCATCAACATATGCCATTGTTCTATCTTTTATAAGTTCACATGCAAAACAATCAAATAATTCATTAGCATAAAAAAAGGCATTTTTAAAACGACATTCTTCTAAAGAATTATAAATTTTTACATCCAAATCATATTCATCAAAAAGTTTTTTTTGAACACTTCTTAACTTTTCATGCGGCTCTATAATAAAACATTCAATCTGCTCTAAAACATCAGCTCTAAGAGTGTATAAAGCTTGTATAAAATCAAGCATTAAATGCCCTTCATTTGCCCCTATTTCCACAACTTCAACCGGTAAAGTTAGTTTTTTATCATCTATAAGTTTTAAAAAATGATTAGCTAAGAGTACTCCAAAAAGATTTCCCACACTAACTGCGGTATAAAAATCTCCATTTTTGCCAACACTCACAACTTGGGAGTAATATTTATCAATCCAATTTTGAAAAAATTCACTAAAAGCTATCATTATAAAGCATTAAATTTAGCTATAAAATCAAGCGGATCAACTTGCACACCATTGACTAAAATTCCAAAATGCAAATGTGGCCCTGTAACCCTACCACTAGCTCCACTCAAACCTATAAGCTCGCCTTTTTTTACCTTTTGTCCTACTTTTACATTAAGTTTTGATAGATGATAATACTGAGAATAAATCCCGTATCCATGGTCAATCACCACTGAATTTCCTGCATAGTAACGATCTGAAGCAATCCTTACAATACCATCATTACTTGCATAAATTTTTGTCCCACTTGCTGCTCTAAAATCAGTTCCGCTATGATAACTTTTAAGAGTATCATTAAACAATCTTGCTTTTCCAAAAGCACTTGTAATTTTACTTTCTAAAGGGTATGCAAAATTGCCTTCAAATAAAGCCATATTAGTATAAGTATTATAAACCTTAATAGCTTCTTGATATTCTTTGCTAATGCGATCAAGTGTTTCTTTAAGTGGATTGACCTTAGAAGCACTAACTTTTAAAAATTCTTTTTTATAATTTCCTTCGCTAAATTTTATATTAATTTCCTCTTTGGAATTATCTTTAAATTCAGCTATTAATTTTCTATCTTTGGGGTTTTTATAAGGCATAGCTACACTAACAATAACTTTATTTTTATACTCAAAAAAAGGAAGTTTTTTAGAATTTGAACTAACTTGCAAAAAATTACTTTTATCAAATTCTAAAAAAACTACTTGCCCTTTTACAAGCTCAATCTCTCTAGCTTCTAATGCAAACACCAAAAAACAAAGCAAAAAAAGAATTTTTCTCATATACTAAGCTCTTTAATATCAGCTATTTTTAAAAACTCACGATAAATTGCACACACTAAAGCTTGACGATTGTTTTTAATATTTTCATCTTTGTCATTAATCATCACTTTATCAAAAAAAGCATCAATTTGCGGTTTGAGTGCAAAAAGGCTTTCTAAAAGCTCTTGGGTATTATTTTCTTTTGTTTTACACTGCATAAAAGCTTGATATAAATCTTTTTCTTCTTGAGTGTTAAACAAATTTTCATTAATTTGAACCTCGCTTAATACTGCAATATTCGCCAAACGCTTAAAAGTAGCAAAATTTTGACTAAAATCTGCCTTATTTGCACTTTGAATCAAAGCTTTTATACAAGAATCAATATAAATAACATCATAAGTTTTAGAGCTAAGCACAGCTTTAACAAAAGAAGCATTTACTTCATAAAAAGTATACAAACGCTCTAAGATAAAATCTAATAAAATTTTCAAATCAAAGCTTTTATATTCACTAGCTATTGCTTCTAAAAATATCTTAAGATCAAAATTTTTATTTAAAGCTAAAATAATTTTTAAAACACCATTTGCTGCTCTTCTTAAAGCGTAAGGATCTTTTGTGCCGCTTGGGATTTTCCCCATTGAAAAAAGCCCCATAAGTGTATCAAATTTATAAGCTAAAGCTACAATAGAACTAAATTCATTACTTGGCATAGCTGAATTATCGCCATTTGGAAGGTATTGTTCTTTAATCGCCAAAGCAAGCTCATCGCTCATACCCATAGCCTTAGCATAATAAGATCCCATAATGCCTTGAAGATCAGTAAATTCATACACCATTTGAGTACTTAGATCAGCTTTTGAGTATTCTATGGCTTTTAAGATTTCATCTTTTTGGGTATTAGCAAAAATCTCACAAAGCTTAGCGGCGATTTTTTGCTCTCTGATAATTTTATCTTTTAAGGTTCCAAGTCCTTCAAGATAGACCATTTGGCTTATTTTATCATTATTTAAGCCCTGTGCTAAGTCATTTTTCCAAAAAAACATCGCATCACTTAATCTTGCTCTTAAAACCCTTTCATTTCCATTAATGATTTTAGAATAATCTTTACAAACTGCATTAGAAACTACAATAAAATGATTGCTTAAAGTATTGTTTTTAAATACTGCAAAATAGCGTTGGTTTTCTCTCATAGAAGTGATAATTACCTCACTTGGGATTTCTAAATACTCTTTTTCAAAATGCCCTAATAATGCTTTTGGATACTCTGTGATAGCTACAACTTCAGCTAAAAGCTCATCATCTTCTGCAATAGTAATATCATTTTCTTTTTCAAGTGTCTTTAACTGTTCAATAATAAGCTTTTTTCTTTGTTCTTGATCTAAAATAATATAATTTTGCTCTAAAGTTTTAAAATACTCATCAATATTTACAAAAGGTATTAAATCATAACTAACACTTCTATGCACAAAAGTACTGTTTGCACTTTTAACACCATAGCTTTCAAACTCAATCAACTCATCATTTAAAATACAACAAAGCGAGCGAATAGCTCTAATAAATTCAAAACTACCATCGCCCCATCTCATAGTTTTACCAAAGCTCAAGCTTTTTAAGAAAGCTTCGATCATTTGAGCTAAAACTGCTTTACTCTGTAAGCCTTGCACTTGTTTTTGACAATACAAGACTTCTTTACCTTTAATTTCTTTAAATTCAAGCTCTTCTTCTTTTAAACCACTTTTTTCTAAAAAACTAAGCCCTGCTTGAGTAAGCTTTCCATCTTTATAAGCTATCGCCCTAGGTGCGCCTATAAATTCCACAAAAGAATCATCTTGTTTTTCTTTAAAATTTTCATGGATAAAAACCAATCTTCTAGGAGTATAGAAAAATTTAAATTCAGATTCTAAATGATACTCTTGTAAAATCTTTTCCCATTTTTTAGTAATATTTGGAAGTTCTTTTAATAAGGGAATAGCAGGAAGTTCTTCTGTGCCTATTTCTATTAACAATTTCATTTTACACTCTTTTTTAAAAATTTTTTAGTGTATTTTACCTATTTTTTTTAAAATCTTTCTTTGTTTTTAATTTTTCTTCTCTTTGTTTGGCTTTTTCTTGCATTTGGCGGTTAAAGCCAAACACAAGAAAAACCGTAAAAGCTATAAACAAAGCAATAATAATATAATCTATCATTAGTCCCAACACTCTGCGTTTTTAATACCAAGCTTTGAAGCGCTAAACACTGGATCTCTACCTTGTCTTTTTTGCTCACTAAAGTCTTTTAATACCTTTTTCACTATACCACCAAGCAATAAAATGGAAATGATATTAATCGTAGCCATAAACGCCATAGTAGTATCAGCTAAATCCCACGCAAATTTTAAATCCATATTTGCACCAATAAAGATCATAAGTACAGCGCTTGCTTTAAAAAGATTGATAATAATAGGATTTTGAGTGAGATATTTAATATTTGCTTGAGCATAATAATAATTTCCTATCAAAGAAGTAATAGCAAATAAAACTATACTAACAGTAGTAAAATGTACACCCAAATTTCCATAATATTCTTTCATAGATTCTTGCACCAAAGGTAGTGCTGTTAAAATAGGTTTACCATCTACACCGATATTATTTGCATAAGCAAGTGAAAATAACACTAAAAATCCTGAACTTGTACAAATAATCACATCAATTAATACAGAAAATGCTTGAATAACTCCTTGTTTTGCAGGGTGAGTTGTAAGAGCTGAAGCTGCTGCATTTGGTGCTGAACCCATACCTGCTTCATTAGAAAATAATCCTCTTTTTATACCTATAACCAAAGCAGAACCTGCAAATCCACCAAAAATAGCTTCAAAATCAAAAGCACTTTTAAAAATCATAGAAAACACTTCAGGAATTTTATCAAAATTCATAAACATTGCTATGATAGATAAACCAACATAAATCATCGCCATAATAGGAACTATAACTGAGCTTACTTTACCTATTTTAGTATGATCACCAAAAAACATATAAGCAGCAAAAACAGCTAAAATTGCTCCTATTACAATAGGCCACCAACTTTGAGCAAAGCTTACTTCACTAGCATCAACCATGCCTTTATAGTAAAACTCAAATGCTGAAGTCATAGTTTGACTTTGAAGACCATTAAATCCATAAGCATAAGTAATGATTAAAATCACCGCAAAAACAGCTCCAAGCCATTTTAAATTTAAAGCTTTACTAATATAATAAGCAGGGCCACCTTTAAAACTTTTACCATCACGGCTTTTATAAACTTGTGCTAAAGTACTTTCTGCAAAAGCTGAGGCACCACCAAAAAACGCCATAGCCCACATCCAAAATAAAGCACCTGGTCCACCCAAAACAACTGCCACTGCGATACCTGCGATATTTCCTATACCAACTCTTGAAGCTGTTGAAATCATCAAGGCTTGAAAAGGAGTAATATGGTGTTTTTCATGCTTTTCTTGCTTTTCTGTTAAGATATCAAATACATAAGGAAGCATTCGAAATTGCACAAAACCAGTCAAATAACTATAATAAAACCCCGTGACAATAAGTAAAATTACTAAAATAGAATAATACTGATTATTCACAAAGGCAACAAATTGGGATATTAAATCCATATTTATCTCCTTTTTTTATAAATTTTCAAATACAAATTTATCATAAAAAAATGAATTTGTTATAAAAAAATATAATTTTAGGTTAAATTTATTTTATTTTTTATAGCTATGTGAAATTTTAACTCAAAATATTAACAACAACATCACATAAAACACCTTTAAGTAAAAAGAAAACTTAATTTTTATACACTTAGATTTTTAAAAATTTATCAAGGTGTGCAAGTTGAAACAAAATACGATGAAACTTTTTGTATTTTTTGCCATTATTATTTTTTGGGCTTATTTCTCATTTCCTATTGAAATTTTACAAGTCAAAGATCAAAATGGTTTAACCACAGGTGAATATGCTTATACCATAGAAGCTAAAGCTTATATTCATAGTTATTTCACAACACTTGGTTTAACAGTGGGTGGAATTTTAATAGGCATTGCGCTTGGTTTTTTTCTAGCGTTTTTAAGATTTTTAGAAATCCAAAGTTTAAATTTTATTATAGATGAATACATAGACATCATACGCGGAACCCCTTTACTTTTACAACTTTTGATTTTTTCAGTAGTGATTTTTGCTACTTGGAGTGATAATTTTTATGTGGCTATTATCGCACTTGGACTTAATAGCTCTGCTTATGTAGCTGAAATCGTAAGAAGTGGAATTCAAAGCGTAGACAAAGGACAAATGGAAGCAGCAAGAGCAATGGGGCTTAATTATTCTGCTTCTATGAGACTAATCATCTTCCCACAGGCAATTAAAAACATTTTACCTTCTTTAATGAATGAATTTATTTCTTTATTTAAAGAAACTTCAATAGTAGGTTATATTAGTGTTATGGATATTACCATGCAAAGTAAAAGCTTACAAGCAATCTATTACAACCCTAAACCTATTATTTTTACAGGACTTGTATATTATATAAGTGTTAAAATTTTAACACTTATCGCAAGAATTATAGAAGTGAGATTAAATAAACATGATTAAAATAGAAAATTTAATTAAAAAATACGGAGATTTAGAAGTCTTAAAAGATATTAGTGTTGAAGTACATAAAGGTGATATTATTGCTATTATAGGGCCTAGTGGAGGTGGAAAAAGTACTTTTTTACGCTGTTTAAATAAACTTGAAACACCAGATAGTGGTAATATTTATATCAATAATGTTAATATACTTGATAAAAAAGCAGATATCAATAAAATTCGTCAAAAAGTAAGCATGGTATTTCAACATTTTAATCTTTTTAATAATAAAAATGTTTTAGAAAATTTATGTCTAGCGCCAGTACAAACAAAAATCATGAGTAAAGACGAAGCAGTAAAAAAAGCACGAGAACTACTCAAAAAAGTTGGCTTAAGTGATAAAGAAAGCTATTTTCCTCACAAACTCTCAGGCGGACAAAAACAGCGTATTGCCATAGCAAGGTCATTAATGATGAATCCTGATGTGATTTTATTTGATGAACCAACTTCAGCTTTAGATCCTGAAATGATAGGTGAAGTTTTAAACATCATGAAAGAAGTAGCTAAAGAAGGTCTAACCATGCTTGTAGTTACACATGAAATGGGATTTGCAAGAAATGTAGCTAATCGAATTTTCTTTATGGATAAAGGCATTATAGCAGTAGATGAATGTCCTAAAATAGCTTTTGAAAACCCAAAAAATGAAAGATTGAAAGAATTTTTAAATCAAGTTTTAAATCATTAAAATTTTTCAAAAGAGGCAAAATTTTGCCTCAAAGCCTCATAACTCACTATACCTACACTTGTAGCTAAATTTAAACTTCTACCACAATCTTTCATCGGTATAGTAATGGCATTTTCCCATTTTTTTTGCATTAAATCCATAGGCAAGCCAAAACTTTCACTTCCAAAAAACAAAAAATCACCTTTTTGATAATTTACGTCAAAATAAGCTTGAGTAGTTTTAGTTGTCGCAAAGAAAAATCTATCTTGAAATTTTTCATATTCTTTTAAAAAATCTTCTAAATTATTCCATAATAAAGGATTTAATTTTTTCCAATAATCAAGCCCCGCTCTTTTAACTGCTTTTTCATCGATACTAAAAAGTGGATTGATAATATGTAAAGTAAATCCTGCATTAAAACACATTCTGCCTATACTTCCTGTATTTTGTGGTATACGAGGCTCAACCAAGACTATATGAAACATCTTTTTCCTTAAAGTGGTGTCCCCAGCAAGGTTTGAACTATGCTATAAAATAGCTTATTTATAGATATTTTATACCAAAAAATTCACAAATAGGTATAAAATGGGTATAATTTGCTAAGAACATATATTTTTTTATTTTCCAAAAAGATACTTTAAAATATATTAGACAAAACTTAATTATCTAAATTATATCTCAACATCTTTTTCATTTAAAATATCTAAGGTGTCAAAACTATACCAGTTTTCATTTAGTAGATTTTTAGTTACCATTTCAATATCTTCCTTTGAAGCCTCTCCAAAAAAAACATGCTCATCAATATCACTATTTTCATCTAAAGGCAAACTAGCTTCTTTTAAATTAGAGCTTAAAAATATATCACTAATATAACCTATAATGTCTAAAGATGTAGCATCTTTATTAATTAAAACATCAACTATAGGGGTTTGATTAGATATTGCTGTATTAATATCAACTCCTATTTTATATCCAGCACTTACCAATCCTGCAACGGCTAAAACCAATTTTAAAGCTTTATTTATTTTAGACAAAGAGCTTCCTTTATCTACTATGCCTAAAAAACTTAATGCATCGATAACACCTCCAAGCGTACTAAGCGCGATTGTTATATTGGTTATAATTGTGGCTGAAGCTCCGCCTATCATACCGCCCAAAGCTCCGCCTATAACTCCACCTGTATAAAAACTAATAAAAACAATCACAGCAGAAACAACAGGAGCTATTATAAACTCCCACCATTCCTTATCCTCTTTCACATAAAGATCATACATACTATCCCATAAAATAAACCATCTATCTTTTCTTCCATAAGGCATATTGCTTTCATTATTATAACAAGGCATCAATGAGATATTTTTATAAAAAAAACTACTCCGACTTCTCAAAACAACAGGCTCTTGATAAGCTATATTATTTAAATTAGAAAGAAATGCTAGAGGGTGAAATATATCGCCTAATTTAGAAACATTGATGTTATTGTTAAATGCACTTAAAAAATCAATATTAGATATTTTTTCAGGTACAATAAATACATTTTTATTTAATCTCAAGAACTCATCATAATATGGTCTTAAATTGTAATATCTACCATCTTCACTCTCTACTAAACTTGGCTTAAATTTGTCTTTATCTGGTAAAATAAAATTAGGTTTTACAAGCTCATTATTAACTATATTAGATTTTACAAAAATATATTTTGGCTTACCATATCCAGGGACTATAGCACCATAAAAGCCATGTATTTTTTCAAAAGTAAGATCATGTAGATAATAAAAATTCTTTAGCTCTTCTTTGTATTTTAAAAGATAGCTAGGGTTTGTAACAACATTTTTTCCATGAAAATCAAAATTAAACAAGCTTAAATTTTGTCTTTTCCTTATAATTTGACAAGTATCATGATATATTCCACTTTTATCTCCAGGGTCTCCTCTATACCACTCATAAGGGTTTTGACCTACAAAAAACTGATTTAACCCCAAATCCCCACTATTATGGTAATTATATGGAGCTCTAGAAGGACTTTTAATATCATAAAAATCAATTCCATAGGAATTTGGGAAGAGCGGGTGATAAATTCTTGTTTTTACAGCCCTACCTTTTCTTATTAATTGTTTATGCAGAAGCTCTACATATTTATGTACAAAGGTAGTTCCGTATAAAAACCAAGCTTGATAGCATTCTACATATCCTATATCATTTGCATTCTGTGGATATTTAGCTCTTAAAAAATATTTTGGAGTTCTATATTTTTTATCAATCATTTATCTATATTTTCAATTTTTTCTTTTACCCAAGATTCCAACTCTTTTGGTATTTCAAGCCCACCTGCGCTTAGCCCAAAACTATATCCTTGTGCAACTTTTGCCGATTCTATTCTTAATATATCATCTATTTGTTCTCGTTGTCTATCTATGAGTGCGGGTTTTTTCTTTTCAGTTTCTATTTGTGCTTGTATAAGTTTTATTTTCTCGCTATTAAGTTCGTTTTCATCGCCTTGCAAAATCATACCCAATGCTGTCGTTTGACTTTGTGCTACTATACTTTGTCCTACTAAAGATAGCGCATTCGCTAAAGTTTTAAACTGCTCTTCGTTTTTAATAACATCATTTTTTATGCTATCATCTAATATCTTTTTTAATTCTCCAAATGGGGATTTTTCCGCCAAGCTTAACTCTAAAATTTCGGGATATATTTTTTTAAATTGATTTAATCTTTGCTCATAATTCATCATTCAACTCCTTAATTTTATCTATATTGATCTCACATTGCTTATAGTGATAAAAAAGCTCACTATAAGCTTTTAATATATCTTTTTCATCTTGCACTATAGGTTTTCTTGCTCTATCAAATTCTAAAAGCTCATTTGGTATTTGCACTTTTTGAATTTGTATTTTGGTTAACACTTGTGTTTTGCTCCCACAGCCTATCAAGCATAACATTAAAAAGCTTAGTAGTGTTAGTTTCATTGCTTTTGGATATATAGTTTTTAACATCATCAACCCTTGCTTTGATTTGATTTTTTTGAGTATTTGCATAAAAGAGTGCTTTTAGCTCTTGTTCGTGTCTTATTTTAAGCTCTTGAGTAATCCTCGTGAGTTCATTATTTACACCCAAAGCTAAATTTAAATCACTTTGACTTTTTTCTAATTTTACATTTGTGCTATCTAGCTTAAGATATAAAAATACACTAAGTATAAGCATTAAGGCTAAAGCAATATAAAGCTTTGTATTGTTAAATAAAAATGACATATTGTTTATAGTTTAAAGTAGGTTTTTATATAATACTTTCAAGGGTTAGCCGTAGGTCTGACCCCCTATGGCTTAAACCCTAGAAAGTAGGTGATTAAATTTGAGCTATATAATCCACATAATCTTTATAATTATACTACTAAGTATGATTATAGTCAAGGCTTATTAACCTTGTCCCTTGTTTTAGGGGGATTATGTGGTAACCTACTCTAAACTTACTCCTTTCTAAAATTTATTCGTGATTTCTAATTTTATATTTGATAAATCTTGCTGATATAGCAAGTCATATAATTTTTTACAAGCTTGTCTGCTTTGTCCTATGCTTTCATCGCTCTTAGTTAAACCTAGTAAAATACAACCTTTTGTATCTTTGTCTGTATTTCCCCAATGCAACAAAATGTGTCTATCAAAAGGCACATCATCGTTGTAGATATTTACAACGCTATCATCATCGTTTAAAACCTTAACTCCTGCTACAACCCTTTTACCTTTATCATTAAAACTAGATAATGTATGTCTTTTTAGATTATAAACTCCTGCAGGAACTCTTAAGTCTTTTTCTCTTTCAATCCCTTCTTTATCTTCTTCTAAAGAAAAACACTCAAAAAGAATATTTTCTTTTTCATCTAAGACTTTAAACTCTCCTATGACACAAGTATTTCTTAAATACTTTCTAGTTAATTTTAGTTTCATTTATTCTCCTTTTTTGATTTATTCTATGTTCCATTGTGAGTATGATGTTACATCTTTAGAAATATCATCACCTGTTCTAATATCTATTGCATATATGCCTTTTTTAGAAACTTCTGCATTAGTCTTTGCGATTTTTTCTAATCTGCTCATAGGTTCTAAGATACCATTTGAAAAAGCTTCTAAAATCATCTTAGGAGCCCAATCTCTGCTAACAACATTCCCATAAGGACGCAACCCAAAACCCATAATATTTGCTGGCAAAGGTTGATCAAATATAAGTGTATATTCATAAATTCCATCATTTGTTAAGGCACCACTTAGTAAAGATTTATTGTTAGCTTGAAAAATATTGTATGTATAGCCTGTTCCATAAAGTGGTATAGTGCTTGATATAGTAGCCGTATAATCTTTTCCATTTATTTCAAAAACAACACTTCCATTTGGACTTGTAGTAATATTAGCTTCCTTAGCAAATACTGCATTTGCATTTATATCAATAAGACCAAAATTACAAACACAACAAGCTGAGTAAGTTGTAGCTACATTATTTCTTGAAACCTTAAAAGATAGCTTATTTATTGGTATTTCTTTTGAAAGTTCGACTTTTACCCATTCAGTTAAATTACTTACATAAAATGTATTTGGAGTAGTGCTTTTATCAACCCATATAAAGCCTTTTTCATATCCTACGGAATTTCCATTTTTTTCAGGTGGAGGAGTATTTGCAATATTACACATCAATGCATTATTTTGCATAGCATTTAAAAAAGTACTCAAACAATTGTTTTCTATGGTTGAAATTTTTATAATATTTTCTTCAAGAAAAGGCATAGTAACACTGCTTATAACTTCTTTTAGCTTATCATCTGTTATTACCTGACCATCTTCACCCACTATACCACCATTTGAGATACCTAATTCATCTACAACTTCTTTTACTATGGGCTTTAGCTCTTCTTTAGATATACTATCACCTTTATCTCCTTTTTCACCTTTGGCTCCTTGCTCCCCTGCTTCGCCTTTGTCTCCTTTTTCACCCTTTAAAGAAGCTAAAAACTCATCTTCACTTTTTCCTGCATTACCTTCTTTGTTAAGCCAAATTTCATAAGCACTTTTTCCATCTTCTCCTTTGGCTCCACTATCGCCTTTTAAACTTTGAAGTTGCTCAGGCGTAAAATCTTCATAAGTGAATGCATCGCCTTTTTCACCTTTTAAACTAGCTTGATTTTCTGTAATATAAGATAAAATACCATCTTTTATACTATCATCTAGATTTATCTTATCTAGCTCTTCATTTATGATTTTTATCAATTCTTCTTTATCTATCTTACCGTTTTCATAAAATTGCGCTAATTTTTCCATTTTATTTTTAAGCTCATTTAAGCTTTCATTTTGTGTTTGAATAACTTGTTCTAAACTCATTTTATTCCTTTCAAAAAACATTTAACCACATGGAATGTATTACACGCATGATAAAAAATAAAAGTCTTTACTTTAGAGCAACCAAGCTCACTCATAGCTTCTTTTAAAACTTTATCTGCTAGCTTATAATCATCTTTTGAATATGCTTTTTGGCATAAATAATCATGCACAATTGCTGCACTAAAATACTCACTTTTATATGGAGGATAAATACTCCAAAAAATGCGTGGCACTGAAGCACCATCACTAACAAAGCCTTTTGGCACGATAAAATTTAAACCACACAAACTAACTTCAAATTCTTTTACAACTTCAAATCTATCTTTGCCAAAAGGTTTAACTATAACCCTTTTAAGTGTTTTTCTTATCATCTTGCCTACCCTTTTCTTCTTCTTTTATATAAGTATTTGTTTTTAAAAAACCGCTTGAAAAATTCTTTATTTTCTCAACTGCAATATTGTAAATATCTACTTCAGCTATTGCTTTTCTTGTTTTTATACATTGAATATTAATCATCACAGAAAGGATTTCTCCTAAAATCAAGAAGCTAAAACTATAATCTACAAAATAATATAAAGCATCTATTTGCTTTGCACCCAAAGCAAACATAAAAGGTATTCCTAGCATTAAAAACTTTGACAAAAGATCAGAAAAGGTATAAGCCTTAACACTTTCATTTAAAGCTAAAGTTCTACAAAAACCTACTATTGCTGAAAATATAAAAATAATAAACAAAGTAAAAGCTTGAGCTTCTTTAATACCAGTATATGCTAAAAACTGAAAGAAAAAAGCTAAGATAAAAGAACCTCCAAATAAAGCTATATTTGCTGAATTTTCTAAATGCGACATATTAATCCTCCCAAACAATAGCTTCTAAATCTTGCTCAGATTTAGCTTGCTCTATTCTTTCTTTTAATGCATTTGCTTTAAATGTAATTTCTTGGGTATGATAAGCCACCATTGAAGCAAATTTTAAAAAATCTTGTGGTGTAAAAGTTACTTTTTCATCATTGATATTAATCCAAATGATTTCAGAAATTGAGTTAGTTCCACTTTGCATATCAAGCATTAAATTAGTTACAGCTCCATTGATATTAAGCTTATCTTTTTCTCTTGTTTGGAAAGTATGTTCATTATAAACAAGTCCGCCTTCTAAAGCCTCATCTCTTTTAGCTCTTATTTCATCAAGCTTAATTGTTTTTAGTTCTTCTAAGCTTTTTTGGCGTACTTCGTATTTTATATGAAAGATATTACTTAGCTCATCAAATTCTTCTTTTCTAACAAGCTCTTGGCTTTTTTCATCAAAACTTGGCAATTCTTGCTCACTCACTCTAGCAAAACCAAGAGCTTTAAGCTCATCATCATTTAATTTACTTAAAAAATAAGTATCTTCCCCTTCTAATTCTTCCTCATCTACTTTAATAATAACTTTTTTTAAATACACATCTTCATTAAAAAAAGCCTTATCATCTATCTTGTAAAACATCTTTCCTCCTTAGTTATAATAAAATGTCAAGTTTCCACGACATTGCAAATTACAATCACTAGTATTCCACCCTCTTTGTGCGTTGTGACTACCTGTTTGATATGAAGAAAATCTAATTTTATTTGAGTTTATAGCGCCAAATTTTATTTTTGCTTTCACTGGTATTTTTTTATTAGCTGTGTATGATCTTGATGGACCATAAAAACGATGCGAATTAGCATAATTATTCCAAGTTATATCAATAGAATTTGCTGAAGTTTTATTATTCATGTTGTTTACAGTCCAAACTTCTCCTACAACTAAAACTTCTTTATTTGCTAAATTAGCAGGCATAACATATTCATTAGGTCTTACTAGATTATTTAAACTAAACATATAATTATAATTAGCCACGCCTCCGCCAAGTTCTGGAGGTAAATTAACTTGAAATATTGAATTTGCAAGCATTAGAGTATTCATATTAAGACCTTACTAATCTGATGTTATTTGCTGCTATGCAAAAATAAGCAAAGGTCTCAGTTCCACTAAAACCACTTTGTGCTATTCTAAATTTAAATGGTGCTTTAAAAGATTTTATGTTTTGACAATTATTTATGGTTATGGTTCCACTTTTACCTGCCCCGCCCCAATTAGCTATGCCCAACTCTGTATTTGCATTTGCTGTTAAAATAAAATGTTGAGCTTGTCTTAAGTCTATGTTTGTTGAACCTACTGTTCCTAAATTTTTAATACCACCACCATAATCTACATACCACTTTCTAGCTAAATGATTATCAGCTGTTGGATTAACTGCACAATTTGGAATAAGCTTAAAAGTAGTATTTCCATTTAAATTAGTAGTTCCATTTGCCGTTAAAGCACCACTTAAAGTTATATTTCCGTTTATCGTCTTGTTTCCTTCTATAGAAACTTTTGTTTTTAGTTGTTCGTTAATATTTGTTATTTCTTTTTGTAATTTTTGCTCTGTAGTTTCTACATTTTCTAAAAGCTCTTCTTTTGTTTGTTCTATTTTTTGAGTATTAGTATTAATAGCATTTTCTAGTATATCAATCTTAGCATCTTTGTTTACCTTGTCAAACTCTAAAGCCTCAACCCTAGGTTTCAAATTTACAACGTCTTCTTTTATACTCACTATATCATAATCAATAGCCTTTGCATCTATCTCTTCCAAACACTCATCTTTTTTTACATCAAGTTCTTGTTTATATTCTTCTTTTTTTACATCAAGTTCTTGTTTATATTCTTCTTTTTGAGTATGTAAATTTTGCAAATGATTATTTACAAAAACATCAAATTCATTTTTATACCCTTGATAAGTAGTGATAAAAATTTGAGTTAAATTATCAATCAAAGTTTTTGATGTTTCTATATATTCTCTAAAATTACTTTCTCTTTCTTCTATATTGGAAACTATACCTGTTGCATCATCGCACATTTTTTGATAAATATCATTCATAGCTTCGATAGTGCTATCACGCAAAGCTTTTAATTCTGTTTCATAGATTAACTTGTCATTGCCTAGCTCTTTTTTAGCAACTTCGGCTAGTCTCCCCAAATCTTCATTAGCTATTAAAGCTCTTTGATTAAACCTATCATAACTTTGCTCAAAATGTATTTTATATCCTTCACATTTTGCAACAAGCTCATCAAATTTAACAATAGCTTCATTTTTTGCTGTTTCTATGGATGAGATTACTTGTTCACCTTTTGCTTCTAAAGCTTCGTGTAAACCTTGTGCTTTATTTTCTAAATCACTTTCTAAATTCGCAATTTGTTCTTTGAAATTTTTTATAAGCTCTGAATATGATTTAATGTCGTTTTCAAATTCTTCATATAAAGCAATAACTTCTTTTAACTCTTCTAAACTCTCTTTGGTTTCTAGTAAAAGATTATAAGCTTGTATTATTTCTTTATACTTTATGCCAACATCATATTTTATTTCCTCCAATTTTTTGACACTATCTATCATTTCTTGATTTAATCTTTGATTTTCAAAAAAGATAGTATTTATTTTATTTTTTATAATTTCGCTTGCATCTAAAACTACTTTACTAGCTTGCGATGAAAGCTCGTTTACTTCTTTTTTTATCTGCAAAAGCTCTGGCTTTAGTCCTCTAAGCTCATCAGCACTATAGTTTAACTCTTGCACCAAATCTTTGCAATGTTCTAATTCTCTTAAAATATCATCTTTTATTTTTGAGCTTAATTCAAAATATTCTTTTGATAATTTTGTATTATTTGTAGCTTCTGTGATAATGGCTTCTAGATCTATCTTCATACTTTCATATTTAGATAAATCATCTTTTAAGCTTTCAAATACAGGTTTATTTTCTTCTATAAAGCCTTTTATAAGCTCAAGTTCTTCTTTAGAACTTGAAAAATCATTATAAGCTTGCTCTATAAAACTAAAACGCTCTTGCATAATGCTAAATTTTTCATTAACACTAGAAAATTTAGTATCAAAATCTTTTTTATTTTCGCTAAAACTAGTATACATTGTTAAAACTTCTTGTTTTAGTTCTAGTGTTTGTTCATGTAAAGAATTTACGCTCTCTTTTAAACCGACAATTTCATCAAGTCTTGTATTGTCTAAAGCTCTAGCTATAGTATCAATTCTTAATAAAATTTGATTAATTAATTCTAGCTTTTCTTTACCTGTTTTCAATTCAGCCAAACTTACCATTTTACTCCCCTGTATAAAAATCGCTATCTTTTATTCTTCTTTGGCAAAATAACAACAAATCATCCATTGCTTCAAGCCATTTTTTAGTATCCAAATAAGCTATAAAATCTAAGTTTGTAATACTTTTTTCATAATCATCATAACTCTTTGCTCTGATAAATTTTTTATATGTATCACAAGTGTGCATTTTCAAGCTCCTTTCCATCGTTACTAATATAATCATTGATAATTTCATTGCAAAGCTTTAAATACATCACATTTTCGCCTTTGCTCATCAAAAAACATACATAATTAATAACAGCGTAGCAAAGGCTTTCATCTATCATTAAATGTTCTTGTTCATCTTCAAAATTTGGCTCATCAGGGACTATCAAAAATGCATTGTTTCTAGTGTTTCTTAAGACCACTTGGTCATCTTCTCTTATGGTTTTAGTGAGTACGCTAGGCTCACATTTGCCACAAATATAATAAAAAGCCTCCATAACATAGGCTTTTATAAATTTATCATCAACACTAGTTCTTTCTTTGGACATTTTCTTTAAGATAATATCCCTAACTAATACACTTTTCATTTTTTAAGATTTAAAGCTCCACCTTCTACGCCACTAAGCCCAACACCTATAGCAAATGCATCAGCATTTCTTACTTCTAATGTGCTTTGAGTGTAAAATCTTTTTGCTTTTGCTGTTGCATCAGTAGATACATCTTCAATAAAAGTAGGAATGTAAAGCCCGTGTTTCATAAACTCAAAATCACCTGCTATTAAAACATCACCTAATCCATATTTAGGGCTTAATAGTCTATGTAAGTGAAAATTGATTGTTCCAAAATCTGTCTCAAGGCTCATAACATTTCCAACTAGATTTTTCTCATTTCCAAAAATCCTAGTAGCAAGTTTATTAATAGCCGGTTTTAAACTAGCTCCTAAAAATACATCTTTAGGTGTAGCACCACTATCCCAAATGCTTTGTAAAATTTGACTTAATTTATCTTCAGTAAGCAAGCTAGGAGTTCCGCTCCAATCTTTTGCTTCATCAAATGCTAATACATTGCCTCTTTTTCCACCACTAAAGCTTGTTTCTCCTTTTGCTATATAGTGAAACAATCCTGCCATTTCTCCACTTACACCATTTTGCGCTTGAATATGCTCTTTAAACACTGATTTTTTAACATCACTATCACGACCCAATCCAAATAAAGCATATTCTATATCTCTTTTATGCTCTTTTGTCTTTTTACCAACTTGATATTCCATCTCATTGCCACCATATTGTTTAGCTTTCATTAAAGCCGTGGTAACTGAAACTTCTGTAATAAAAATTTGTGTTGCATTAGATGTTTTTTGAGTTGTGTTTTTTGTTTCGCCATTAAATTTACTTAATTCCAAATTAGCATTCTTCTTTGGGTCTGCTAATGTGTCTGTAAGCCAAGAATGCAACAGTGGGCTTGTAACACTTGATGTGCCTATTTTGTTTAAAAGTGGTGTCTCGCTTGCACCTATTTGTATAATCTTTTCATATACGCTAGGTTTTAATTTAACATTTTGTGTTGCTGGTGGGGTAAAGTCCATAGATGACAAAGCCATTTTAAAATCTCCTTTGATATTTTTTGGAGATTTTGACAAAAATGGCTATTTCAAAACTAGTATATTTTGAAATAAATTAAAAAATATTTTATTTTTTCATATTATTTTTAAGCTTTTTAGTATATTTATCCATAAACTCCTTCCTAGCTTCTTTATCCTCTTTCAACTGAACAAGTATACTTTTTTTATGATTAGATGTTTGCTTTGATATAGTATCTATTGCCTTAGACAACATTTCTTGATATTTGACCGAATTTGATATATTTGTATTTAGCATATTATTTATAATATCATAATTACTCAATTTTACATCCTCAAATAAAGAGTGTGTATTATTTTCATTTATAAATTCAATCGCATTTTTTATTTTTATTTCAAATGCTTCACTAGGATTACTTAAAGTATCATTATATTTTATAATAAAGCCCAAAATATCAGCTTGTAAGTCCTTGTGTGTTGGTATGAAACTATCCTCAAGTTTAAGACTAGGTTGGGCATATTTTGATAAGATTTCATAAAGCTCACTAGAACTTTTATATGCATTACTTTGGTTCATACTCTCTATGGCTCTTTTAAAAAGACTAAAAAAATCTTCATTGTTATTCAATATTTTGTTTTCGTTAAGAGACTGTTTCAAGTGCAATAAATTTAATGCGTTGTTATTCAATATTCTACTAAATTCGCTATCTCCGCCACTTCTTCTCTCCCAAGCTAGCAAAGCATTAGAAATATCAGGCATCATATAGTCTAATAACGCCCTCTTACTTTCCAAGACATCTTTTGAACCCAAAAATAACATTAATTCTTTATCACTATTTATCTTTGCTTTTTCTATATTTTTTAATTTATCTTTATATTTTGCTCCTAAAGCTTGCAATTTTTCACTTTCATCACTAAGCCTTCCATCATTAGACAATTTAGAAAGCCTTATGATGGTTTCATCATCACTCTTGTCTAAAATTCTAACTATCATGGCATTTTTCTCATCAAAACCACTAAAAACATCTCTTCCAAAAACTTTTTTAGCTTGATTTATGTATCTATTTAAGTTATCACCCTTTAAATCTTTTATAGCAGTGCTTCTATGATTTCCTGCTATAACCAGACCATCTTTAGTAATAGTAGGTAAGCCATCAAAATTAGAGCTTTCCTTAAAATGCTCTCTTTCGTTAAATTTTTCTCTTATGTTGTTTATAGTTGAATTAGAGTGTCTATTTCTAAACTGGTTTAAACTTCTCGTTAATGATGTTTTAAGGTCTTTTTTGTTTACTACGGCAAAAACAACATCTTCATCTACATTGAGCAAATCATCTAATATATATCCTTTTTTTATGCTTTTATAGTTTATTTCTTTTGGCTTTTGAGCTTTAAAAATTTCTAATTTATCTTGTAGTCTTTTGATATCTAATAAATCTGTTTTGCTTGTATATAAATCAAAAATATCAAACTTTTTACCATTTTTACTAGCAAAAAAATCATGTATAGATTTTTTTTGCCTGTTCTTATTGTCCTTTAATTTCTCAATTAAGTTTTCTTTAGGTTTATCTTGGGTAGAATGTTTGGAAGAATGCTGTAATAAACCGCCTTCCACATTGGTAGTACTGCCTTTAGTGGTTGCAGGAGTTGGCGTACCTGTCAGCATTTCTTTATTTCTACGATTTAATCTCTCCAAATCTTTATCTTTTGTTTTATTAATGTGTATAATTTTGCCACTATCTTTTTTTATGGCTATATTACCAACCTTATTATCTTTTAAAGGTTTAGCTATTAATGCCACCTCATCATCATAGTTTTTAAAAAAATGCGTAGGATTGTCCTTTATCTCTTTAATCACCCTAAATACATCTGCTTCATTTTTAAACATTTCAGGGTGTTTTTTAGCCATAGCTTTTAAATTCACTACCCATTCATCTTTTAAAATTCCTGTAACATTATTAATCCATTTTTCTACATTAAATTTAGCAGTATAATCACTTTTAGCATATTTAGGATCAGGCTTATCCATATAAAAGTTATCGCCTTTGATTAAATCTTTAACTTTAGCTTTAAATTCGGCATCTAACTTTTGAGCCTGCTCCTTAATATACTTATCCTTTATGCTATTGATAAACTCTTTTGTTTGTGTTTTAAAATCTTGAAAGTTATTAATGTTATTTACCATACGGCGATATTGTATTCTCATTCCTGCTTGTTTTCCAAGCCCAAACATTCTCCCAAAATAAAAAGCTATATAATCACTAAATTGATTAATAAACATCATCATAGCCCTGCCATCTATAGTTGTAGCTATGCTTTTGCCTTGTTTTTCCGTTTTTGTTGTAGCTAAAGACTGGTATATTGGTTTCATATTTTTTCTAAGTCGCCCCATAGCTTTTAAGGTTTCCATTTTGATTTTCCCAGTTTCACTCTTTGGATTAAAATGCTTAGTACTTTCTAAAAAGCTTTCATAATCTAAAACTTTTTTGCCATCAAACTCTTTTGTGTATTTTGCAATGTTTCTTTTGATAAATTCTTCATCAATTACCGCTATTTCTTGCGGATTTAAGCCTTTAGTTATAGCTTCATAATTTTTATTATCATTTGTATTGTTGATGAGTTTGTTTAATTTTTTACTTATATCCTCTTCGCTACCATCTAGCTTTTTACCAATTTCACTATCATAATATTTTTTGAATTTAGCATAGTCAGATCTTGTTTTTTCTAAAATTTCTTTTGCAAGTTTAGGGTCGCTTGAATTTTTAACCAAAGAGTTTAAAAGTTCATCTTTAACACTATTTAAAAATTCTTTATAATTATAAGATTGCTCGCCTTTTAGTTTGTCGCTAATTGCACTAACTTCATCATAAATTTGCTTAACACTTTTTCCATCTAGTTCTCCACTATCTAATCTTTTTAAAAAACTTCTAACAATAGTCGGAGTTGCCTCACTATAAACCCCTGCATTATCAGCTAACTCTCTAAATATTTGTTTATCAATTTCTACTCCATTTGGGTTTAATTTTTCAAGCTTATCTAAGCCTGCACCAAATTCATCATAAGCTCTTTTAGCTCTACTCTCTTTTAAATCGTATAAAATTTTTGCACCAATATCATCACTTATGCCTAGCTCATCTAAAAGAACCTTGTCGCTAGATGATAAGGCATTTAAAAGTTTATTTGCAAGTTGAGGATTGTCTTTTACATTTTGTGCTAATACATTAGCTAAATCATTATCCATAAAAGACATATTTAAAAGTTCTTGGTGGCTAAGTGCTGTTTCTTTTGAGCCTATATTTTTGCTTATTGCGGTTGAAATATCTGCAGTTTTTTGAGAAATATTTTTTACAAGATTATTTTTTGACATATCGGCTATGTTTTGAGCTTTTTTGGCTAAAAGATCTGCATACACATTGCCTTGATTAACTTCTATAGGATTTAAATAAGTATCATTTTTTAAATTATTATAAAGTCCAGTTTGCTTCTCATCTAATATTTCTTTAACATGATTCTTTGTTGTATCTAAACCACTTGAGAGAGCATCGTTTACAAAAGTAGGCATTGCACTTCTAAACCTATCCCCTATGTTTTCTTTTAGATTATTTCCCTTAACAGCTATCCCATCTATCATATCTTTGCCAACAGCTGACCCTGTTTTTGCCATAGCGTATGTATTTTTTAAAGCTCTTGCACCTTTAGCTACTCCGGCTAAAGCTACATCTCCAACTAAAGAAAGTCCAGCATTTTCCCCCATAAGCATAAGAGCTTCTTTTAAATTTGCTTTCTGATTTGTATCTTTTGTGTTCCCATAATAATCATATCCAGCTCCTAAAGATGCACCTAATGCACCCCCAGCGACCATACCAACTCCACCACCTAACATACCACCGCCAATTGCACCTGCTGTTCCTAGTGCTACACTAGCACCATTATCTCTAATCCCACGATATAAGTCACCTATTAGGCTTCCTTGAACCTTAGCATAATTGCCTTTTACATCTTTAACCCAATATGAACCATCGCTATCTTGTAAAAGTTTTCCTCTTCCGGATTTTTGAAGCTCATCTCCTAAATCTCTCATAAACTGATTGCTTTTTCTCGCCACTTCGTTATCATCAGCAAAAATAGGTTTAGAAGCATTAAATTGAGATTGTTTATCTAAAATATAATCACTTAAATCATCAGCATTCATTTCCTGATTATTTTCATAATCATACAAATCTCGCTTGTATTGACTAATATGCCCGAGTGGATTTGTTAGATTTTGGTCTTGTATATTATATATTGAGATATTATTTCTATTTTGTGTAATTGCTTTATCTATGTCATTTCTTAACTCATCTAAATAATCATTCTTATCTTTATTATCCTGCTGCAAAAAAGCTAAAATATCACTTTCTCTTGGTTTTTCTTTTAAAAATTCTCTTATGCTCATTTTACTAACCCCTCTTTTCTTAGTTCTTCCAAGCTTACTTGTTTTCTTTTTCCTACGCTGTTGATTAAAATAACATTTCCATTAGAATCAGGTTCAGAAATTTGTGCCTCAAAGCCTCCTAAATTCACATCATAAAATTTTTGATTATTAGCAAACGCTAATAAGTTATGAGAATTTTGCGGAGCCTCTTTTGTTTTTTGGTTTTCTACTGTAATTGCTTTTTTGCTAGGTTTGTCATACTTTCCATCTTTAATATAATAAACCTTAAGCTCTTGTGCTAAACCCTCTCTAAAATCTTTTAAATCTTTTTGTCTTTGCTCTTCATAAAGATGATTAATGTAAGGATTTTTTAAATTAGAAATCTTTGCCATTTGCTCATCATAGTAAGCATTAATCTTAGCCTCATTAACAGCTATATAATCTCTTGTTATTCTTTCAAATTCTTTAGCATTTATAGTTTGTGGTTTCCAAGCTGAAGGCTCTTTATAAATTTCATCATGCCTTGTTCTATTATAGGTTGTATCTCTTCTAACTTTTTCATTATAAATACTATCACTCATAAATTTAAACAAATTATCTTGTTCGTTATTTATATTATTTGCACCAAAAAGTCCTTTTATATTTTGCCATGTTCCACCCAAAAGCCCCTGCCCATCATAATAAGAATCACCACCACCTTTTTTTATAGTATTAAATCTTTCTTCTATTGCTTTTATCTCAGGATTTGACTTTGTGTAACTTGGTAAATTAATCATTGCTTGCTTTGCTAAAAAATCATATTCTCTTTGTCTTTTTGTTTGCTCTAAATCTATTTTTGATTTTTTTAAAAGCAAATCTTGCAAAGTTAAATTACTCTTTATTCTATCTTGCTCCATAGCATACTCAAAAGCTCTTTCCTTTTGCAATAAATTATTATTTAAAAAAGCATTATTAATCTCATTTTGTTCTTGTCGAGCTTTTAATTCTTCATCTCTTTGCGCCAAAAGTCTTCTTTTGTTTTCTTCTTCTCTATATTGTTTCATACTATCGTATAAAACTCCACCTACTTTTCCTGCATTTTGGATTACACCAAGACTTGGGTTAAATACTACTTGCTGTGGGTTATAATGTGCCATTTTTCTACCTTTATTTAATATCTAAAATAAAGGATTTAAGGTAACCCCTTAAATCCATAAACTTTAACTAGCCCAAACTTCTTTTAAGTTATTTTCTCTATTTTGTCTTCTTCTAAGCTCCTCTTGTGCTAAGTATTTGTTAAAATTGTAAGCATCTTTTTGAAGCTCAAAATTCTTTTTTGCCATTTTCTGCTCTTCATATCCACCCCAAAGTCCTCCGGCAAGTCCACCAATGTCTATAAGCCTATCAAAATTAGTTCTTGCTCCATTTTTTGCTATTTCTTTATTCCCCCATTTACTAAAATTATCAAAACCTTTGCTTAGAAAATCAGTAAATGAAAAACTATCAACCTTATTCATTAAATGCCCCTCTTTAAGCTAAAGATAATAATTCTTTTCCTAAATCAATATTAGAAATATCATCACCTTTTTTTATTTTTGAGTTAAAATCACTCTCGCCACCTGCGTAATTTGATCTAGGTAAGCTCTCATCTGCCTTTTTACCAATATCTTTTTTATAAACCATAGCCAAAAGTGTTCTCCAGCTTTGTAAATCTCCACTTGCTAATCCACCAAGTTTGTTTGCTAATTCTCCCATAGTTTTTAAGTCAGCATTTGGATACTCTTTTCTAATTGTTCTTTCAACCTCCATGTATTTAGCACGCAAGCTTTCTTCCTCATCTTTTTGCTTAGCTTTTGCTTCTAATTCATCTAGTTTTTTAAGCCTTTCATCAATTCCTTCAAGCCCTAATTGCTTTAAATACTCTTTCCTTTCTTCTTCTTCTTTACTTGGCTTATTTTTATTATTAAGCAGTGCTAAGCTTTCTTTTAAAGTTTTAATTTCATTTGCTTGCTCTTTTAAAAGTTTAGATAAATCTTGATTATTTTGTTCATCTTGTTCTACTTGCTCTACTTCTTGTTCTTCCTCTTTGTTTTGAGTGGTTTCTTCATTGTCATTAAGTGAGTTTAAAAGTTCATTTAAAGCATCATTTTCATTCATTTGTTCATTCATCATCTTCTTCCTTTAGTAAATTTATTATCGTGTCTAAAAAAGCCATTTGCTCTAAAGCTTTTAGCCTATACTCTGCTGTTTGTTGTTGGTTTTTTGCCATTGCAAAACATTCTTGGTATTTTTTATCTATAAAATCAACTAGCCTCTTACCTCCTTTTGTTTGTTGTATATCAAAATTTAAATCCAATAAAATCTTCATTGCATACCCTTGTTGAAAGCAAATAAAGAATTGACATTTTTTATCCCCAAAATAGGCAAAAGTTCTTTAACTAACTCTTCATTAGCTTTAACAATTCCATATGCACTTTGCATATCACCTATACTCATATACATTTGATAAAGTTGTGAAAATACTTGCATACTTGCTTGAAGTCCTGCTCTTCTAACTTCTTTATTCATAGCTCCAGTACCTGTTTGTATATTAAATCTAAAACTAGGTATATCCTCTCTTGTAAACCCATTAAAAAATTCATCATTTCCATACTTAAATACTAGTTTTGCAAATCTATCAAACAAAGGCTCTACAAAAGTCTCATTATATGATCTAATATAGTCTGCACTTCTTCGACCACCTTCTTGTGCTTTTATGCTAATCTCAGTAGCAGTTTCATTTTGTGCAGTTTGCGCACCGTTATTTTGTGGGCTAACACCAGTAACCTCTGTGATTTCACTCTCTAAGAGTTCTAAATTAACCCCCGAGCTACTTATATTCGGTGTTGGCAAAAAACCAACACTTGAAGGCTCTGTAAGATATATTGGCTTGCCAACAGTCTCTAAGTCTTCTCTTGAAACTCCGGCAGATTTTTGAAGTATTATTTTTGGGTTTAATGCACTTCTCATTGCATCTATTAAAAGATTTCTTGTGATATTTATTTCCTTTTGCAAAGACAATGCACTTGACATAACAGGTTCGCCATAAGCACACACATATTCTTCATTGTCTATTGTTTTTAATTGTGGAAGCATTGACCCCCAAACAAAAGGCTGTCCATCTTCTAAAACCACATCATCGCGTAGCAATTCCTCTTCTAAAAGTGTTGAAACAACCCATTTATCATCATCTTTTTTCACATAAATATCATATAACTTAACCTTTTTAAACTCTTCATTTTTGTCAAAATGCGCATCTATATTTGTCTTTTGATAAAATCCTAATTTTTGCCTTTGCTTAATTTGTGCATGTGAAAGATAAATCTCATTTACGATAAAACTAATATCATCATTATTTAAAGCATTTGGATCAAAATAAACCTCATCTATACCAACTCTTTCAATACGAGGCATACCCTTGTGCCAAGTTACTTTTGCTATTGATGTTCCTGTTGTTAAAACATCTAAAAATAAAGGCTGAAAGAGCTTAAACAAATTAATTTCTCCTGTATAAAAATCTAAAGCTCTTTGCCACATAGCTATAATTTGCTCATCTGAATTAATATAACTTTCAATATCTGCCATTCTCTCACTGTTAAAATACACATCATTTAAAGCAGTTATTAAATATTTAATTTTTGCATTAATCTTTGGTATAAAGATGCAAGATTTGTTTCTTTTTTCATAAATTTCTTTTTTTTCATTTTTTAATAAATATGCATCTTGCAAGGCAGAAAAATAAGGCTTGTATTTTTCATAAGCATTTTTACTTTCACTTATAAGTTTTACTAAATATGTAATTTTTTCTTCTTTATTTCTCATTATTAATTCTCCATATGGTAACTTTACTAAGCTTTGTTAGCTTAGCAATATCATCATCACTCACACCTTTTTCTTTTAAAATTTTCACCATTTCTCTCTTGTATTGCTTTTTAGAAATATTTCTAAAACCCCCAAAAAGATCTAATATCCACTTAGCCAAAATTATTTTTATAACATCATCTTCTTTCTTAGCTAACTCTTTAATTTTAAGCGGATCTATATTCTCATATACCATTAAAAACTCACCAGCCATCATAACTCCAATCTTCACTAGTATTGTTTTTTGGGTGCAATTTTTCAAAGAAAGTTAAAGCTAAAGCATCACTAGTATCAGGGCTTTTTCCGTAATCTTTTTTTATCTGTTCTTTTGCCTTTATCTTTAAAAGCCCCTTATCAGAATACTCATATTCAATCATGCGTAAATCTTTTTTTAGCTCATCATCTTTGATAATTTGCATATGTTTTATGTTTTTAGCCAAAGTAAAATACATTTGCGCTCTTTTGTTTAAGTATTCATTGTTAGTTGCAGAATTTGCAGAATTTGCCTCAAATACAGGCAAACCATAATCACTCAATATATCATATACACCAACTCCAAGCCCACAAGTGTCTATAAAAATACCTCGTGGCTTTTCCTTGTCTTTATTAAATTCTGCTAAAACAACATTTGCTAAAGCACTAATACTAAGCCCACTATATTTTTTAATTTCATCTACAACAAAACCTTTTCTTTTGACCAAAACGCTCTTATCATCTCCATATCTTGCTACATCAAGTCCCCATATATTATCTCCTTGCATTTTTTGCATATCAAAACTAATAACATTCATACTTTTTTCAATATCACTTAAAGCAAAAAGTTCTGCACTAGAGTTATCTATAAAGTCTCCATAAATTTCTTGTTTAACTACTTCGCTATCTTCTCCGCCTACTTCTTCGATTAGCTCTTTGATTTGATCTTTACTCAAAAAAGGATTATCATAACTTGAGAACTGAAAATGTTTCCAATTTTCATCACTTAATTCTTTTTTACAAAGCTCATAAAAAAGATTTTTTCCTTTAGGAACTCCACCTATAATCGCTCTTGATTTAGGATTATCAAGCAACATAGGGCGTATAGCGTTGTACCAAAGATACTCCCCTTTAGAGCCTTTTAAGATAATTCCTGCTTCGTTTAAAATTACCAAATCATAGCCAAAGCCTTCTATATTTTCAGGTCTTTCAGCACTTCTCATATGAAGCACAGCATTATTTAAAATGAGTTTTTTATCTTGAACGCTCCAAGAATAAAATTCTTTTGGGAGTTTTTTTAGCTCAGGCATAAAGTAAAGCTCGAAATAATTTTGTAAGTTGCTTTGAACCGTGTCAACCCAAAGAACATTTAACCCCATTAAAAGATTTTCTATTACATATTTTGCACTTCCTCTTGTAAAACCCAATCTTCTACCCTTTGCTACTGTTATAAAGCGTGGATTTTTATCATCAAAAACTTTAAGTTGTGCCGGAGTGTAAGAAAAATCAAGTTTTAATTGCATTTAACTTCACTTCTTATGATTTCTATTTTTTGAACACTATCACTAACCACTTCTTGTTTATCTACATAGCCATGATTGTTTTTAAGCAAAAACATGCTTATGCTAGGAGTGTAAGTGCCTATCAAAGAATGATCTATTATAGAGCTAGCACATCTTTGTTTAGCTATTTGAATTATTTCTCCAAATTCTGCATCTTTCTCCCAAATACTAAGAGTTTTTGTCGTAACACCTAAAAATACAGCTAGACTTTCTATTGTCTTTGGAGCATAAATAGTTTTTTCTTTTGTTTCAGCAAGTGGTGTATTTGTAGCAAAAAACTCATCAACTTTTTGCTCTAACTCATCTTTTGTTAATACTTTATTGCTCATAAGATAATCCTTCCTTAAAATCATATTGGCTAATTTCTAAATCCAAAAAAGCCTTTTTAAAAGCAACAATTTCATATTTCCCTTTTAACACGTTCTTATCATTTTCAAACAGCGCATCCAATACGGCCTTTACGATATTATCTGCATCACCATGCTTTTTATTGTTAAAACCTATTTTTAAAGAAAACTCGTATTGCTTTTTAGAGTCAAAAGCTTGATTAGGGCTTATTCCATTTTGCTTTCTAAACTCAATTTGCAAGAGTTTTTTAAAATCTAAATACTTAAGATAATCCTTGCAAACAAACTTAGCTCTTTGAGTTGTTCTTTTATAAGGCACAGGGTTATTTTTAAGCTCTAATTTTAAAGAATAGCTCATCGTATTACCTTTTCTTTATTTTTGCTTAAATAATTAAAATTGGTGCTGGTTTTTTCTTTTAGTTTTTGAGAAAACTTTTCCAAATTTTGCAAGTGCAATATTTTTTCTTCTTCTTTTGTTTTTTGATGGCAAAGTTCCGTTTTTAATTCTATCTTTTGAATATCCAAGCTCAAATCTTTACCAACTCTATGCTGGTTTTTAAACATGAAGTCTATAAGCGCCTCTTTAAAATACCCATCTTCCACTAAAGACCCATCGTGATATGTTAATTCTTTAAAGCCATTTATACATATTAAACAATCATTTGAACTATTTTCAAGTTTTACTTTATTTTTGAAACTATCATAAGCAAAATATTCATATGTAAAATCATTTTTATATAATCTAAAAAAAGCTCTTGACTTGTAATTTCTAAAAATCCATTTTAAAAAACTTTCTTTATTCTCAAATCGTTCTTTAAACTCAAGTTGTGCTATCTTGCAAACAATTCTAAGTTTTTCATAAGTAGAACCGATGATTTTTTCACTCATACATGTCTCAAAATAATAATCTAAAAAAACATGTATATCTTTGACATCTTTTAAATATCTGCCCACTATATCCACCGCTTGAGCTTCATTAAGCTCTAACAAATTCATTAAAATTTTAACTTTTTCTTTCATTTCACCCTCAACTAATACTTACTACATCAATATATTTTTGTTCTTGACTATCTTCAAATCCATAATAATCCATCAAAGAGCTCACCACACAAGCTTCAGTCTCTTTTTTTCTAACTTTAAAAGCATTTTTTCTTAATGCATTTTCCTTTGCATATTTGAGCCAAGTATGTAAGCTACCAGCAACAGAAGCCATTTTTTTGTTGCCTCTCTTCCACTGCCTAACATCCCAATACTCTATAAAATCTTCAGCCAAACTCTCATCAAAGCAAGTATTGTGTTTTTGATTAAAGGTATTAATCTGCTCCATTAGATCATCTACACTAGGTTTTTTAAATTTACCCATGCTAAACTCCTGTGTTTTTAAAGCTCCAAAATCAACAACAAAAAAAGTTCGCGTAGCGTTATTATTTTTATTTGTATTCTCTTTATTTTCTAAATTTTCTAAATTTATAAATTTATTATTATTTATATTTATATTATTTTCTTTATACGCGTGCGTGCGTGTTTCTATATATAGGGAATTTTCATTTTTTTCTTTTTCCGTATTCAAATTTCCGACTACGGAAGAAGTATTATTTTTAAATATTTTGCTTGGTTTTTTATCAGCACTTTTAAGCTTATATTCAGTTTTGTTAAAATGCTTAATTATTTCATTGTTTTCATCTTTTAAAATCCACTCATAATTAAATCTATGATAATTTATTTTTTTAATTTGAAGTAGATTAAAATTGATTAATTCATCTTTAGCAAGTCTTAATCTTTGCAAGCTTATTCTTGTATCTTTTTTGATTAAAATAAGTTCTCTTAAGTAAATTTCACTTACTAAAGTTTTTTCACTCATTCTCTTAAGCTGTAAGTAAAGAGCCAAAGCATCCATACTTAAGCCACCATAAAAAATCGTATTAGCTACTTTTGTAAAACCTCTTCTAGCTCTAAGTGGCTTTTTATCTCCTAAAGCCACTTCTAAACTAGCTTTAAAATGCGGTATACTCATCATTTTTCCTTAATTTATTTCCTCTTGGCTGATTTATATTTATCTTTGAACTTTTGATGTAAAAAATGAGACAAAAAATAAATAAAAACTCCGATTAAAATCCTATACTAAGACCTGAAAGCAAGTAGTTAATCACACTCATAAAACATCCTTTTCATCCGCACTCCTTTTTAGTTAAAATTCCCCATCTTTAAAGAAAGGAGGATTAAAATGGAAATCCAACAATTAGAAAAAATCATTTTAGATTTAAAACTAAGAGTTGAAGCATTAGAAAGCAAAGTGGCTTTATTGGAAAAGGATAAAAACACTTCGCAACACTTTAGTCTTGATACTCCAGATTTAATTAGTGACAAAGATTAATCCTTATTAAGTATCAAAGCGTTTTCAACCCTTAAAGCCAAGCTAATATCAAGAGAGATGAATTTATTTAAAGTCGAAAAAATATATTCATCAACACTTTTATTATCTTGGCTAGAAAGTGTTTCAAGCACCTTATAATGCTCATCTTTAATTTTAATTTTTAAATTAAGCTCTTTCACTCACACTCCTTTTTTGGTTTTCTTCCTCTTTTTGGTATATTTGTAAGATTAGAACGCACATCTACCCAAAACTCATGTGGAATTCCATATAGCCTTTTAAACTCTATTTGTTTTTTAAAAGATACTCTTCTCTTATTTATTTTTATATCTCGAGTCATGCTTTCAGAATAATGCTTTTTTAAAATTTTTGTTATTTTGTAATAATCGATTTTTTTCATATCGTAAGAATACATTATGTAATCTTAAAATTATTTTAAATATTAAGGTTAAGTATGCTTTTTGTATTTACAAAATATGATACAATTTGTATAAAAAATAATACTTATTGTCGATATTTTTGTTTTAATTTTATAGATTAGGTAAAGATATGAAAAATGTAGATACTAAAAAATTACAGGACTTACTATACTCCAAATTTTCCAACTATCAAGACTTTATACAAGCATGTTCTAAAAAAGGATACAACCCTTCACTATCTACGGTAAAATCATGGTTTAATAATAATCTGCAAGGCACAAGAAGCCCGAGTATTAATAAGTTACCTATAATAGCAGAGATTTTAAATGTTCCAATTGAAGAGTTGTTATCCTTTACCTCAACAAATAAAAACCACAATCAAATCGAATTTAAATACTATCCTGATATTTCTGCTTCAGCTGGATATGGAGTTTTAGCACAAGATATAAATTATACTAGTATTTGTGTTGATGGAAGTTTTCTAAAAGAGATTTTAGACATTCCTATAAAAAAAAGCTACGATATTATAAAAATAAATGGCGATAGCATGGAGCCACTTTTAACACATGGAGATTTTGTTGTTATTGATAGAAGCAAAAATACTCTTGGTACTATATCGAGTGCTGATATAGTTATTTTTAGACAAGGCGAAGATTTATATTGTAAAAAAATTAAAAAAGAAGCTTTTTGCGATTTTATTTATTTAGTATCTGAAAACAAGGACTACAAAGAAGTTAAAATTAGCGATTTTGCACAGTGTGAAATCATAGGGGTGGTTGTATCAAAAATGACAGTTGAAACCTTTAAAAATTTTATAGAGTTTGTAAGATGATAAATGTTAAAGAACTATTATGCATTAAAAAATATCCAAAAATACAACAAACTTATATATTGCCAAGTCTTGAAAATTCTAAATCTTTAAAAATAGAATTACAATGCAATGATGATAAATATCATAAAGAGAATTTTATACTTGATATTTCAAGATCTAGCGTACAATTCCAAAGAAAAACAAACCAATACCGCTACAATGCAATTAATGTAATAGCAAGAATTGATTTTTATTCTTCTCATACAAATCCAGAATTTAATCCAAATAAAATTCCAAGCGATAAAAGATTATCAGAACTTATGGAAAAATATAGCGAATTTAGATTTAGAAACGAAAATCATATCCATATTTTTATGGAAAATTATGCAGATAAATGGGCTTTCCCTTTAAATGAATTTAATATCAAATCAAATGAAGATTTTTTAAATCAAAGTTATGATTTTTGTCAATTTTGTAATATAATAAATATAAAATTTGCAAAAGGTGATTTATTTTGTTAAATATAGAAAATCTTATGAATTCTTATTTTTCTTATGTTAAAAACAGCTTTGATGTATCCAAAATAGAAAATAGCATATATGAAGTTACAACACCATTTTTAGATAAAAGCAATGATAATATTTTATTTTATATAGAAAAAAAAGATGATTTGATAGAGTTAAGCGATGGTGGAGAAACCTTAAGAAATTTATCATTAAGCGGTTTTGATTTTAATTCTCAAAAAAGATTAAAAGAATTAGAAATAATTCTTAATGGCTTCAATATTCAAAAAAACAATGATATTTTATTTACTCGTGCAAATGAAAGTGATTTTGCAAAAAAACAACATAATCTCATACAAGCACTTATAAGTGTTAATGATATGTTTGTGTTAGCTCAAGGCAAAATACAAAGCTTCTTTTTTGATGATGTAAAAAATTTTTTTGAAGAAAATTTTATTAGATATACAGAAAATATTAGTTTGGACGGAAAAAGTCATTTAAATCATAAATTTGATTTTTTAATTACAAAATCTTCACAGCAAAAAGAAAGACTTATAAAAATAATTAATAATCCAAAGAATGATAATTTAAAGGCAACATTATTCTCTTTTATGGATTTACCTCAAGAAAGAAAAGCTAATGCTGATAATATTATTATTTTTAACAATAAGGAAGGTAGAAATATGGACGCTTTAGTCAACGCTTCAAAAGAGCATAATGTAAAAGCATTTCTTTGGAGCAAAAGAAAAGAATATATAGATTATTTAGTGGCTTAAATATAATAGGCAAAAATGAAAAAACTTATAATTTTATCACTATTAACAACTCTAGCCTTAGCTAATTACACACAATATAAACCAAGTGAAGATTTTGCAAAGTATTTTACTAAACAAAACTGCTCTCAAGTTTTAGATAAATTTTATTATATTAATTGCTATGATTATAACTACAAAGGTACTAAAGCAGTAGCTTATAAATTAGAAGCAGATAATCTAAAAGGCGAACAAATCAAAAAGCGCCCGCGCTTTGAAGATGATACAAATATACCTAAAAAATATCGTACCACTTGGAGTGATTATAAAAATAGTGGTTATGATAGAGGACATACCCTTTCTAATGCCTCTATGAGAAAAACTACTCAAGCTCAAAGAAGTACATTCTTAATGAGTAATATTACTCCGCAAAATCCACAAATTAATCAAAAAGTATGGAATAAGATTGAAAAAAGAGAAAGGCAAATAGCTTTAAAGCTTGGAGAAATTGAAGTTTTAAATTTAGTTAATTATGATAGCAACCCTCAAAGAATAAAAAATCAAATTGCTATTCCAAACTCTTATATCAAGATTATAAAAGGTAATAATTTTAAAGAATGCTATAAAGTTCCAAATTATGAAGTGGAAAATTTAAGTATAAAAAGATATAAGTTTAATTGTGATAAAATATAACAGAATGGAATACTCTTTGCTTAATTTTGTTAATATTTATTATATTAATATAATATAAAAATAAGAGAGGATTAAAATGGACAATTTAAAACTAGAAAATAGAAAAATAATAGATGTGTGCGATTTGTTTGTAACTTTTAAAAGTGATGTGGAAAATTTATTTTCTATAATTAAAATAGATAACACAAGTCCAAAAATAGAAAGGCTGTCTATTTTTAGTATTCCACAAGAAGTTAGACAGATTGATCCTAATTTAAAATATCAACCTACTTACAAACTTACATTTGAAGGCAAAGACACTAGTATTTTTTTAGGTGACGATATTATAGGTTTTAATTTATCTAAAAACAAAGCAGATGAGACAAATATTGACTTTATTTTCAAAATACTAGAACTCATTGAAGAAGAAATTCAATCGGTAGCAAGAATAGGTATAAAGAGAATATTTAATAACGAATCTATAAATAACCAATTAAGTCTAAAAATAAATAATATTGATAAAACAAAAAACTTCTCACAAATCAAGCTTAAAGAAGACAATTGTCTAACCACCATAACAAATGCGGAAAATCATCAAGTTGTAATTGATGACAATAGAAAAACAAATGGATATTTAATTGAAATTATCACATTTTACGATAATTTAGAGATAATTAAACATAATACAATCAAAGAAAATATTAATAATCTATACGTATTACAAGAAAAAAAATATAATGAAATAATAGGAGAATGATTGTGAATACCTTAACAATCAACACCAATAATACTACAAATTTCAAAAATATAACAGATAACATACCAAATATAATAGAAATTATACTAGATATAATAAAAACTATGCCGGATATAATAAAAACTATGCCGGATATAATAAAAACATTATTATATCTATTTAAATCTGCAGGTATGGAATATTCTAATCAGCCCGATATATCACTAGAAATCGTACAATATCAAGATGTGTATTTCATAGACACCAAAACAAATAACATAGCAAATGAACTAGCAATATATACGGACACAGAAAAATATTTTTTACTAGAGAAATATAAAGATATATTATGTGAATTGATACACAAAATTTACATAGTATCATACAATCAAGAAGCAAAAGAAATTGATTACGAAAAAGAGCTACAACAAACATATAAATTTTATTTCACAAAATTTAAAAAAAATAGTATTATAGAACAACCAGAAAAAGAACTTTTATTTGAATATAGAGATGCAATTGATAAAATAAAAAACTATATCCTAGAGGCTAAACCAAATTCTTTAAATTTCTTTTATTCTGCATATGCTTTAAATGAATTATTTGGTTGTTATATTGATGATTATTTGGAACTTTTAGATTATTTATGTATTAATGAAGATCTTGTTAAATTAGGAAAAAATTTCTATATGGAAAATAAAAAATTTAATGTATTGTGATAATGAAATGGATAGTATAAAATCCCGTTTTAATACAATAAATAAAATAATGGTAAAATTTCAAAAAATTAGAACTGTGCAGCCAATATCATCAGGTTCTACATGCCAAAAGGTTATACATGAGGTTATAGCTTTAGTGGGCTATATTATCGATAAAAAAGAAATAGATTATGCACTATTACAAGAAATGACAGAAAGTAAATGGTCGATGCCCTTACAGTTAGCAGTAGATAAAATTAAAAAAAATTTAAATAAAGAAAATAAAGAAAATAAAGAAAATAAAGAAATAAATACTTCCTTGCAAAAAATATTATGCAATTATTGTAGCGGTAAATATCTAAAAATAGATAGTGATACAAAAGAAAAATTTACTAAAGAAATATGCGGATAAATATTTAAACTATATTCCCTCAATACCCCATCAACCTTTTATATCCATCACAGCCAAGTTGATAACCGCCATCACAAGCTAAGCCATAGTATTTTTTTGCTTGTTTAAAATCTACCCTTATGCCTTTTCCATTTTCATAAAGTCCACCAACAACTCCACAGCTTACACTATCTTTATATTTATCACATAAAAGTTTTAAATTTAAAAAAGCTCGTCTTATAGTATCTGGTTTTATTAAAAGTGCAGTATTTTTTTTACAGGCACAGGGCATGTCTATTATATCAGATTGTAATTTATCATTATAATACAAAGGACACGCATAAGCCCGATTAACTTCAAAATCACTCATCTTTTTTAGTAGCTTTAATGCCTCTATAGCTTTTGTATCATTAGTTTTATTTAAAGCAAAATCTATCAATTCTGATGATTTTTTCCAACTATCTAAAGCTATCAAGCGATTAATTTCTTTATACTTTTTATCTTTGTCCATATCAAGAATTAAACCAACATAAGCCATTATTTCAATCAAATTAAATATATTGCTCTCAACTTTAAAATTTCCATCTATAGCAAAATTATTATAAATATATAAACAAGCTTCTTTATTCTTTTTATCATAGCAATCGCTAAAAGATTTTTTGTATAGTTTTTCTTCTGAAAGATTAAAATTTTTGCTTTTATAACCAACAGCATGTTTTTCTATATACGCAGACATTTCAATCTCTCTTCGCTCACACACATCAAACCCAAAAGCATATATACATACAAATAAAATCAGTAATTTTTTCAACAACAACCCTTTATTTTGCCTCTATTTTATACTCAAAATTATATCATAAAAAATAAAATACATTTTGTATTCTTTTTAATAATTATTTAAGCATACTTTTTGTATTCTTTCTTCATCGAAACAAATGAAACCTAAGAAACAAAAAAGGATTTAAAATGTTAGATAGTTGCTGCCTTGATTTAGAAAAAAGAGAAAGAGAAGCTGATACTCTAGCTAAAGAGCTTATGTATGATGAGAGTATGAGTGGTAAAAATCTTTTTTATCTTAAAGATTTGATAGAAGATTTTATAACAGATCTTGAGTGCAAAATGGAAGATTGGGAGTTTTCAACTTCTTTAGAAACTTACAAAGAAAATGTTGAGTTTGAGATTTGGGATTTAATATCCAAAGTAAAGGAAACGCAAAAAACTTTAAATGCTATTAAAGCTTAACAAAGTCTTTTACTAAAAAGACTTGATTAAGCTTTTGACTGCTTGGAAATTAAGCTTTACTATCGCGTTGATAGTTCTTATAGCAGAAGGGTTAGCAAGTTATCCAAAAACTTGGCTTAGTATAAATGTTTATAGTGCTATTTTATGTTTTCTTGCACTTTAAAAATGACAGAAAACTAAGGGTTTAAGAAAAATTTTGTATAATTATAAAGTTTAAGTTGCTAACTTATCTCGGTGTTGAGAAAGGAGGCTCTAAAATGTTAGATAAAATTTTAACAATTTTAATCTTAATCTTAGAGCTAATTAGAGAGCTTATAAAACTCTAATACTTTTTAACACAGATAAATTTTAACTAAATCCGCTTAGCATAAACTTAAACAATTATACAATACCGAGATTTGCGGATTTACTCGGCTTTCTTAAACCCCTTTTATACTCAAATGAGCGCAAAGATTTTTGTTTTGATTTTACATCACATTCATTAAGTTTTTTTCATTGCGATTACTCCTTAATTATAAACAATAAGACATATTTTTTCCTTTTTGCTTTGCGCTCTTTTGAGTATAAAGATTTTGAAAGGAATATCAATGAGAGCAGAAGTAATAAACAAAAAGGCATACGTTCGTTTTGATGATTATGCAAATGAAGTCAGCGAATATAAAAAGAAAATAGTTTTATTAGAAGAAAAACTAAAAGAAGCTAAAGACTTATTTAAAAGTGAAAATAACTTAAGAATGGCTATAGAAGTTGAAAACATTAAACTATTAAGCTTATTAACAAAGGAGCTTTGATGTTGTTATTTTTCAAAAAAGATGATGATTTAAAAATAAAGCTTTTCAAAGCCCAGCATCATATCAGGCTTAAAAACAAAGCAATAAATCAAAGCTTATTGGCTTTAGAAGAAAAAGAAAAAGAGCTTAGAAAACTTCACTCTTTTAAAATAAAAATACTTGATGAGTTAGGGCTTATAGCTATGGATAACGCTGAAGAATTAGCAATTAAAAAAATAAAAACACTAAAGGAGAAAACAAATGAAATATAAAATCATAGATTTAGAACAAGGCTCTAAAGAATGGCTTGAGTTTAGAAAAGGAAAAATCACAGCTAGTATAGTCGCTTCTTGCATTGGTGAAAAAGGTGCTTTTTTAAGCAAAGAAAAGGCAAAAGAACTTATACAAGGACTTTTTGAGCCATATACCAATAAAGCCATGCAAAAAGGTAGAGAGTATGAGGAATTAATCAGAGCAAAAATGGAATTTATGATAGGAAAAGATATAACTCCTATTGTTATTCAAAGCTTAGAAAATGATCTTTTTATGGCTTCTTTAGATGGTATAGATGATGAAAAAACAATATACGAGTTTAAATACTCAACTAACAACGAAGAATACGAGCAAGTGTTAAAATTTAAAAAACCTAGCCCAAAATACTACGCTCAAGTCCAATTTCAACTTTTTGTAGGTGGTTTTGAAAAATGTGTTTTTGCAGTCTTAAATGAGAATGATGATTTGACTTATTGTGTGGTTAAAAGCGATAAGGAATATCAAGATTTTATGCTTAGAAAAATAGATGAGTTTATAAAAGATTATCTCGTTAATCAAAAAAGCGACTACAAAAAACTTGATGATGCTCATGCAAAAGAATTAGCCTTAGAAATAATTAGACTTGAAAGCACAATGAAGCCTATAAAAGAAAAACTAGAAGCTCTTAAAAAAGAATTTATAGAGCTAGCAAATGGTGAGAAAGTTAAATGCTTGGATATTAGTGTTTATCCGCAAAATAGAACAACGATTGATTATAAAGGCTTTTTAGATTTTACTAAATTAGAAATCCCAAAAGAATATATAAGACAAAGCACTTCAATGTGTTTAAAAATCAAAAAAGGAGCATAAAATGAGTGAATTAGTAGTAGCTGAAAAAACACAAAAAAATAATTTTAACTTTAATCCATATGAATTAGCACTAGTTAAAGGAGATTTATCAAAATTAAGTGATGAAGAAAGAACTTCTTATGTAAAAAGTATTTGCGATAGTTTAGGCATCAATATGCTAACTAAGCCTTTTGAGTACATTGAACTTAATGGCAAATTAACTCTTTATGCAACAAAAACAGCAACAGATCAGTTAAGACAAATCCATAAAGTATCTATCACTAAAACAGAAGCTAATCAAATTGGAGATATTTATATGGTTACGGTTTATGCTAGCACTCCAGATGGTAGAACAGATTGCGACACAGGAGCTTTAAATATTAAAAATTTGGGCGGAGATAACCTAGCAAATGCTTTAATGAAAGCCATAACTAAAGCTAAAAGGCGCGTTACTTTAAGTATTTGCGGTCTTGGAATGTTAGATGAGAGTGAATTAGATACTATCAGAGACTATAACAATACTAAAGCAACGCTAATAAAAGATGAAGCAAATGAGCTAAAAAAACTTGGGCTTGAACTAAGAAAAACCTTAGAGGATATGGGTTTAAATAAAGAAGAACAAAATGCATTTATCAAAAACAACAATATCTTTACAAGAGAGAAAATAAAAGAATTGTTAGATGATAAAAATAAAATATTCGAACTTAAACAAGGACTAAAAAATGATACCAACATTTAAAGCAAATTATGAAGTGGCAAATTATCAGCCACTACTTGAATATTTAAACGAAGGTGGTTTATATGGTGGCTATTTTAGAAAAATATTCTTATATGATACTATCGGCAACACAGGCCATACAAATACTTTTGTAAAATGTGAATTTGTATGCCAAAAACACAATAAATTAGCTGATTTTAATTTATTTATTGCAAAGAATGGAGATTTTACATACACAACTTCAAAAGGCGAAAAGGAAAGCTACTTAGGCTTTAGACAACTTAACGCAATAATGCTATTTTTAGGTATAGAAGAACTTGATCTTAGCAAAAAAACAAAAGCAAATATCTACGGAAAAGAAACAGAAGCTACAAGTCTTGATGAGCTAACAAATAAAACTTTGCTTTTGGGTTTTGACACAGAAGAGTTTTTAAATAAAAACAATCAAGTTGAAAATAAAATAGTACTTAGTAGAATTTTTAACTCAAAACTACAAAGTCTTGATGAATTTAAAAACCAAAAAGAGCCAGTTGCATATAAAAACTTTAAAGCCAGACACAAAAAATTACCACAAGAGCAAAATGAGTTTCAAGTTCAAAGCATTTCATTTGATCCATATGCACAAAATTTTAATCAAAAACCTCAACAAACTCATACTTTAAATACCACCTTAGAAGATGATGGTGAGCTTCCATTTTAAAGTAAGTAAAAATGTTAAAAGAAAAAATTAACACAGCCATAGAACACGCAAGAGCTTTGGCTTTAATTAACAAAGAATGCTTAGAGTTGATTGACTACATGGAAGAGTGTGATGAGGATGAATTAAGATCTAATTTAGATGACTTAAAAAAACTCTTGATAAAAGCAAAAGAATTATTGAAAGGCGAAAAATGACAAGAGAACAATTTAATGAAATCAAAGAAAGATTAACTAAATATAGAGAAATAAGGCATTTAACCTATGAAAATCAACAAGCAGAGTTTTTAGGTAATGCTTTTGAAAAAGTTAGTGAGTATTTTAAGGCAAAAGATGACTTAGAAAAAGTAAAAGCACTTTGTGATATTGCAGTATTTTGTTTTAATGCTTTTGATTTAAAACTTGGAGCATTTTCAAATATAAAAAGAGCAAGTATGATTCATTTGATTGACCATTTTACAAGCTATTTTATAGAACACAACAATAAGACAGTTTATAATAATAACAAAGATGAAGATTTTGAATATTTATTAATTGTTGAGATAGAGATTTTAGTTAAAAACTTAGGCTTTGATTTCTATAAATGCATGATTGAAACAATTAAAGAAATAGAAAGTAAAAATATAGGCAATTACTGTGAATATGAAAATAAGTTTTATCAAATGTCTGGTGCTTATACCTTAGATGAGGCATACAAATTAGCGTTTTATCGCGAATCAAATGAACCAAGTCTAAATGGAAAAACTAAACCTAAATTACACAAAGAAGATAACATAATATGGACTTTTAAATACAAAAGTGCGTTAGGTGGTGATATAGAATTAAATTTCATTAAATGGTATAAAGCTGATTATGAGAGTTGCAAGCTATGATTACAAAAACAATAAGATCTGCTTTAAATGCCCTCTCAAAAGCTTTTAATATTATTATCTCAATATTAGCTTTAACTTTTGCATTTCTTGGGATTTGTGCAATTATCATAGGATTATTTATTCTTGAAATTTTCTCAAAAGATAATCTTAAAAAATATAAAAGGATGTTTAAATTAGATAAAACATACTAAAATCTTCAAATCTACAAACAAAGAAGTTGTTTATAAAATACTTTTTGATAAAATTATCAAAAATAAAAAAAGGAGGAGGGGTAATGAATGGAAATAAACTATTGAAATCTTTAGCAGATGGTGTGTTGAAAATAAATGAAACTTCTATTGATGTAGCGGTTTTAGAAAATGGTATAAGAATTATTACTCATAGCGGGGTATTTAAAGCCTTAGGAAGAGAACCAAGGGGAAATGCAAGATTAGATCAAATACCCGCTTTTATGGATGCAAAAAATCTCCAACCACTGATTTCTTCGGAACTTAAAACCCAGATCAACCGAATTTCATATTTGGATAAAAACGGCAAAGTTAAAGAAGGTTATAATGCCGATATATTACCTTTAGTGGCTGATTTATATTTAAAAGCAAGAGAAGAAAATATTTTAACACAAGCACAAATAGAAACAGCCAAAAAAGCAGAGATTTTAATTCGTTCTTTGGCTAGACTTGGAATTACAGCTTTAGTTGATGAAGCAACAGGTTATCAATATGAGAGAGAAAGAGATGAACTTCAAAAAATACTAAAAGCTTATATTAGCGAAGAATTACTTAAGTGGGAAAAAAGATTTCCAGATGATTTTTATAAGGAATTATTTAGACTTAATGGTTGGGATTTTACAACAAAAGGGATACAAAAACGCCCAGCAATAATAGGAAAATGGACTAATGTGCTTATTTACGAACAACTTCCAAAAGGAGTTTTAGAAGAATTAAAAGAAAAAACTCCCAAAAATGCAAGATATCATCAAAGTTTATCTAAAGACATAGGACAGCCAAATTTAACAGCACAAATATATAAGGTTATAGGTATAATGCAAACTAGTGATAATATGAAACAAATGTGGGAAAACTTCAAAAAGATAAAAATAAGAGAACAAGAAGAAGATATAGAATTTGATGAAAAAGGTAGATTGAAGGAAAAATAGTCATAATAATTTTTCTAAAAAATGAGAAAAATACATTATTATTATTTTTAATAAAAGATAATTAAAACCCTTTTTCGAAATTTCGAAAAAATTTTAAATAAGGAAAACCAATGAAAAACTTAGAAAAATATAGAAAAGAAATATTTAAAGATGAGACTTCAGCAGGTGATGAAGGTGTTATAGCAGAAAGTATAGATATAGTAAATGATAAGTTTGAGCTTAATCAAGAACAAATGCTACAAGCCCTTAACTTTTTATATAGTATTAAAGATAGTTTTTTAGGAAGAACAAAAAAAGAACCATTTGATAATATTGTGAATGAATTATCTTCTAAAATTATAAAATATCTAAGACCAAAATTGATTGTATCAGAAGAAGAATTCAAAGAAAAAATTGATGAATTTTTATTAGATTATGGCTTAAAAATAGATATGCAAGAAATCAGCCCTTATGAAAAAATGTATAACATATACAAAGAATGGCAATTAGAAGATAATGATAATTTATTTTTTAATTTAAAATCTGTAGGTATGTGGATAGAATGGTTTAAAGGTAACTATAAATATATATTTGATTTACATTTTTCTATAGTAGAAAGCAAGGGAAGTAATATCGTACAGATAAGGCTTAGCAATAAGCAAAAAGGTGAGTTGCAAAAAAAAGCTAATGAAGTTGGTTTACCACTTACGCAATATATTATTTTTCTTATTACAAAAGATTTAAAAGATTCGTAAATCTTTTTAACAAATTTGTTAAAAAGATACATATCAATTACTTATCATTTTATATTCTTTTATATTGACAAATGATATTGTTTTATATATAATTTGATTTATAAATGAATTTATTATGATAAGGAAATGATATGACAGATTTAATTCCGCTTAGACACAACAATCAAATTTTAGCTAGAGATTTGCATTTTTTTATTGATGCTAAGAGACAATTTGCAAATTGGATAAACGAAAGAATTGAAAATTACGATTTCATTGAAAATCAAGACTACATTATAGAACTTGTTTATACAAAAGGTCGCCCACGCAAAGAATACTATGTAACCTTAGATATGGCAAAAGAGCTTTGTATGGTTGAAAACAATGAAAAAGGTAGACAAGCAAGGCGTTATTTTATAGAATGTGAAAAACGCCTTAAAAACCTCGAAAAAGAACAAATGCAAAAACTAGCTTTTAGACAGAGCTTAGGTTATAAATCTCAACTTAAACAGCAAAAGCTAAAATATGAAAATGAGATTAAAGCTTTAAAGTATGATTTAGAACATAAAAACGAGTTAAGCTTTAAAAGAAGACTTAGCAATGAGGAATTATTAGAGCTTAGGAAAATACTTGCTCGTGATTATAACATTCTTTGCATGAAAGAGTGGGAGTTTAGTTTATTTGCAGAAAAAATAGGAAAAAATGAAGTTTTTGAAGCTATCTTAAAAAGACTAGAAAACAAATTATACTACTATAAAAACTACGATGATATAGAAAAATTTTATTCAAAACACCCATTCTTTAAAAAACAATTCTAAAGGAAATAAAATGGCTATAATTTATGACAAAAATGGAAATATTATTATAGAAAAAACTGAATTTAGTTTGAGCGAACTACTTGATTTTTGCAGAAAGCAAAAAATATCTTTAAAAAATGCTAATTTTAAAGAGCAAAATTTAACAGGCGTAGATTTTAATAGTTTGGATCTAATCGGGGCTGATTTCACTAATGCCATTTTACAATGTTGCGATTTTCAATCAAGCATTATATCAAATGCTGTTTTTACAAATGCTGTTTTAAAAAACGCTTATGTGCAAGATGTAATTGCAAATGAAACTAATTTTAAAAATTGCTCGCTACAAAACATTTTTTCAAATTCTGCTAGATTTATAGATTGTGATTTTAGCGGGGCTGATTTAAGAGAAAACAATTTCTTAAAAACAAGAATTACAAATCCATTTTTTAAAAATACTTTAATTTCAAATACCATAGGAGATATGGAAAATATATGCTCATTACAAGTAGAAAAATTTTCTATATCCTTTAATTCTCAAGATATAGCCATAGGTTGCAAACAAGAAAGCATATCATGGTGGAAAAATGTAAAAAATGAAGAGTTAAACGATGGCCGTGAAGATTATACGCAAGTATGGAATGCATACAAAGACATTTTGTTTAAAATCATCAATATAAAATACAATATTTAAAGGAAACCCCATGTCAAATATAGAATTTTTAACACCAAAGCAAGTAGAGCAAATGTATGGATTAAACCCTTTACAACAATTTAGAGCAAGAAGCAATGGCATGCCACACTACAAGATTGATGTTAAAACAATCAGGTACAAAAAAACAGAACTAGATCATTGGTTTAAATCTAAAAAAGTTATCATTTAAAATCAAATGGACACAAGGAATTTAAGTATTCGCCATACCAACTCATAAGCTGTTTCCTTAAATCAATGGCCTTACTTCTATTATAAGCTCTTTCAACTTCACTTCCATTTACATGGTGCAATATCATCTCAGCGATATCTTTGCCTATGCCAAGTTTTATAAGCTCGTTGCTTTTTTCTGTACATATACTCCTAAAAGTACTTCTAAATCCATGTATTGTATGTTTCAAATCATACATTTTGAAAAACTTGCTTGCAAAGTTATCGCTAATGCATTTATCAAAATTAAAAAACACATATTCTTTGTTTATATTAAACATCTTTTGCATTTGTAATATTTTTAATGCATATTCATTCAATGGGATAATATTTCCACCATTACTTTTTACCTTCATATCTTCAGCTTGTATAACCCAAAGATTATTATCAAAATCTATCTCACTCCATTTAGCAAATCGTATGTTTTTACTTCTTTGCGCTGTCAAAAGCGTAAAATAAATTGCATTTATAATATTCACATTAACCCTAGCTCTTTGTCTGTATTCTTTCATACATTCGAGCATAAACTTAACCTCTTTTTCTTCTACCAAAGCTTTAAAATGCTTCACATTGCAATCATCATTGATTAATCTATAGTACTTTTGTAAATCTTTCAAATCTGCAATAATGCTAGTTTTTAATTCTCCTCTTTGTCTTGCAAGTTCTAAAATTCTGCAAATAAAAGCAATACTTTTATTTAAAGTTGAATAAATATTTTTTGAATTCATATGATCATAAATAGGAAGAAAGTCTTTCTTTTCTAGCAAATTAATAGGCTTTTCTCCTAGCATAGGCTGTATGTATTTTACAAAAGTCCCCTGCTCCTTTTTGATAGTAAAATATGAAAGTTTTTTTCCTATAGTTTCCATATAATGATCATTTGCTATATTTAATGTAAATTTTTTATTCTTATTATCGATAAAATCCCCGCTTCTTAATTGTTGCAAAATCTTAATCGCTTCCTTTCTAGCTTCTGCAAGACTTAACAATCCTTTTCTAAACTCTCCTATGGTTATATATTTTTTTAATTTTTGCTCTCTAAGTTGAAAAACTTTTCTACCTGTAGGATGAATTTTTAAATAAAGCTCTTTTGGCTCACCGAGCGGAACTAAGTATTGTTTTTCCTTTATTTCTAATGCTTCTATATCACTTTGAGAGAGTGCCATTTTCGCCCCTTTATACCCAAAAAATACCAAAAATATACCCAATACCTATAAAAAATAACACTGGGTATAAAATGGGTATTGAAATTATATCAAATAAATGAAATAAAAGAAATAAATAAAATACTACAAATGCCTAAAAATAGATGTTTAAAGAAATATAAGAAATGTATTTAAATAATAATGGTGTCCCCAGCAAGGTTTGAACTTGCGGCCTCAGAATTAGGAATTCTGCGCTCTATCCAGCTGAGCTATGAGGACAAATATTTTTATTATTTTAAGAAAAAATTTATTTTATAGAGCTTAAATTTTAAGCTCTATAAAAAAACATTTTGGATTTTCATCAAAACCTAAAATTCCATTATGTGCATCAATAATTTGTTTTGACAAAGAAAGTCCTAGACCATTGCCTTTTAACTTAGTTGTTTTAAAAGCTTCAAAAACCATTTTTTTATCTTTGATACTTACCCCGTTATCATAAACTTTGATAAAGATTTTATCTTCTTTTTGCTCACATTTAACTTTTATACAACCATCATCATTTTCACTTTCTTCAATAGCATCTATGGCATTATACAGCAAATTTTGCAAAACCAAAGCAAGCAAAGATTTATCTGCGTTGATTTTTAAATCTAAAATTTCAAATGTAAAATCAATATTAGCTAGATAATTATAAGCTCCAATAGCTTGTTCGCATTCATCTTGTAATTCTTTTAAATTAAATTCATTTAAATTAACATGCACTCCTTTTGTAAAAAGCAAAGTAGAATTTACAATACGCTCCACCCTAGAAATTGCCTTTTGAATTTCTAATACTATATGCTTATTTTTCAACTCACTTCTTTCAAACAAAGTAGAACTTAACAAAGAAATAGAACCGATAGGATTGCGTATTTCATGTGCTAGGTGTGCTGCTACTGTACCCATACTGGCTAATCTTTCATTCCTTTTTTCATCGCTAATATCAGTGGCGCTAACTATAAGTTTATCCGCATGAGAGGTGACTTTTATTAAATAAAATTTATGATCAAACTCAAGCTCATAATGAGTTTTTTCAAGATCAATTTTTTCTAAAAGTTTTGGTTGTTGATTAGCTAAGTTATTTTGAAGTGTTATCTTTTTATTAGTATCTAAAACCCACAAAGCCATTGGTAAGACTTCTATAATTTCATTCATTGTTTGCATTAACTCTGTATGGTTTTTTATCAATTGATTGTAAGCATTTTCTACTACAAAAGTTTGCTCTATTAAAAATTTTAAACCTTTTTGGAAATCTTCCTTTTCACTAGAATCTAAACTTTTTAAAATTTTCTCATCCACACTTAATCCTTAATTAAAAATTGAAAATCTTCTAAAGTATATAAAAGCAAATTACGCTCCTTATTTAGAATAAGCTCTTTACTAAAGCCACTCTTTGAAAAAAGCACATATAAATTAGGTTGAATTTGCAACTGTTTTGCTTTGTTTTTTAAGGTATTTAAAATATTTTTACATATTTTTCTTTCTTTAAATTTAACCTCACCTAAAACACAAAAATTTTCTTTTTTATAATAAAGATCTATCTCACAATAATAATTCCAAAAACTATACACCTGCTCTACCTTAAGCTTTTTAGCTAAAAATTCTTTACACAAAAGCTCAAAAGTAAAGCTTTGATATTTTTCTAAATTTTCTTGGATTATTCCCATTAGCTTGTTGTATCTTTTCATCGTAATTAAGTTTAAATTAGGATATATAAAATAAAAGAAAAATCTCAATCCTTGATTTTTAAAAACAACCTTATCTTGAATGCTATATGAGCGTAATTCTTTTTTAATCTTTTGTCTTTTATTTTTCACAATAGGCTTTTCTTGACTTTTTTCCAAAGTCAAAATATTTTTTTCTAAAAGTTTATTAACAAGTCCTAGAGCTTGAAAATGCGGAATAGATTTATTGATAGAATAGCGTTTTCTATCATTTTTACTTAAAACGCTCAAAGCCTTCAAAGCATTATCATCTAAATTTAAATAATATAAAATATCAAAAGCTTTTAAAATAAAAACATTTAAAATATTATCATATAAACTTAATTTCAAATCAAATTCAAACTCATCAAAAATACTATAAAAATCAAAAATATTTTTAAGCTCCAAAGTTTCACAGCATTTTGAAAAATCACTAAAATTTATAACCACATCCTTATTTTAAATATTTTGTATGATATAATTTTAACAAATTTTTGGGGGATTTTTTTGAATATTGAAACATTAAAACAAGATATTATTTTAAAAAAAGGCATATATTATTTTGATTTTACAGCTAGCGCTTTAGCATTAAAAAGTATAGAAAAAGAAATAAAAAAAATTCTTACAACTTATGCAAATACACATTCAGATAGCTCTTTAAATTCTTTCATCACACAGCAACATTATGAAAATGCAAGAACAAATTTAAAAAAATACCTTGAATTAGATAATAGCTTTGCTCTTATAGCTTGCGGGAGTGGATCTTCAGCTGCTATTAAAAAATTTCAAGAACTTTTAGGTCTATATATACCCCCGCTTATTAAAGAAAAATACTTTAAAAATACAGATAAAAGCACCTTACCTTTAGTTATAGTAGGACCTTATGAACATCACTCTAACGAACTTTCATTCAGAGAAGCTTTGTGTGAATGCGTTCGCATACCCTTAGATAAAAAAGGCGAGTTAGATTATGCTTTTTTGGAAAAATTGTTAAAAAAATCCAAAAACAGACAAATCATAGCAAGCTTTAACGCTGCTTCAAATGTCACAGGAATTTTAAGTGATTATAAAAAAATCTACACTCTAATCAAACAATATGATGGCGTAGTCGCCTTTGATATTTCCACCTTAGCTCCTTATGCTAACTTAAATCCTAAATTTTACGATGCAGTGTTTATCAGTTCTCATAAATTACTTGGTGGTGTAGGATCTTGTGGCTTACTTGCTATTAAAAAAAATCTATGTGGTAATACTCCTAGCTTTGCTGCAGGTGGAACCGTAGGCTATGTTTCAAGAACTTCTCAGCAATACTTATGCGAGGTTGAAAATTTAGAAGAAGGTGGCACACCTGGAATTATTCAACTTATTAGAGCAAGTTTAGCTTTTAAAGTACGCAATGAAATAGGTTTAAAAAATATAGAAAAAAAAGAAAAAGAGCTTTGTGAGTATTTTTTAAAACAATGTACAAATTTTCCAAAAATGATCTTATATGCAAAAAATATCACCCATAGATTGCCTATTTTTGCTTTTAACATAGAAGGAATTTCTCCTTTTGATTTAGCTTACAAACTAAGCAAAACTTATAAGATAGAAACAAGAGCAGGCTGTGCTTGCGCAGGACCCTATGGGCATGATTTACTAAAATTAAAAGATAATCAAGAGCTAAAATTTAAACCAGGTTGGCTAAGAGTGGGTTTTCATTATACACACACAAAAGAAGATATAGAGTATTTTTTTAAAGCCTTGAAAGCAAGTATCAAGGCTTTAAGTTGATTATTGTAAATCGTATTTTTCTACGATTTTTTGGTAAGTACCATCAGCTTTAACTTTTTCTAAACCTGCATTAATTTTTTGAACAAGCTCAGTTTGTTTTCCTTTATCAAAAGCTATACAAAATCCTGAACTTCCATCATTTTCTTCTAAAAATGCTTCTAACTCTTCATTAGTTTTTAAATAACCTTTACCGATATCTTTATCTGTTAAAACTGCATCAACTTTACCAGCTTTTAAAGCCAAAATTGCAGCTAACATTTCTTCGCTAGCCACCACTTGAGCATTTGGAATAGCCTTAGCAGCACTTTCTTGGATGGTTCCAAGTTGAACACCTATTTTTTTACCTTCCAAACTTTGTTTATCGCTAATACTAGAATCTGTTTTTAGTTTTAAATATAAATTTTTGGTATTAAAATAAGTATCACTAAAATCCATACTAGTAAGTCTTTGTGGTGTTGAACTCATAGCAGAAGCTATCATATCAATCTTTCCAGCTTTTAAAGCAGGAATCAAACCATCAAAACTCATGTTTACCCACTCAAGTTTTAAATTTTCTCTTTTTGCAATCTCTTCTAGTAAATCAACATCAAATCCGGTAATTTTTGCATCTTTAACAAAATCAAAAGGAGGATAATTTGCAGCTATACCTACTTTATAAACTTTTTCACTAGAAGCACTAGCTTGATTTTTATCGCTTGAGCAAGCACCTAAAGCCAATATACCAAATAACGCCAAAACAACATATAATATTTTTTTCATTTCTTTCCTTTATTAAAAATTAAAAATAAAATTGATAAATGATTATAATGTGTTTAAACGCCTGTATTTCTTCATATCCGCCTCCTTGTATAATAAATGTAGCATAATTATAGCAGAAAAAAGTTTTTTGTAAAGACTTGATAGCAAATATTTTTTATTTAAGTTATTTTTTATATATTTTAATTAACAAATTTATATTTTTACCTTTTTACTAATCATTAAAACATAGCCTATTCCAAGACAAATAGACCACATTGAACTACCTCCATAGCTTAAAAGCGGCACAGCAACACCTTTTAATGGAGTCAAGGAAATAATTCCAAAAGCATTCATAAAAAATGAAAATAATAAAAGCAAAGCTACACCCGAACAAAACAAAAAATGAACTTTATTTTCACAACGCCCTGCTATTCTAAAAATTCGAAGTATTACCATCAAATATATAAAACAAATAATACTTAATCCCAATAATCCTATCTCTTCAGTAATCCCTGATAAGACAAAGTCCGTATGGACCTCACTTAAAAATCCTAGTTTAAAAGTTCCAAGCCCTAAACCCTCTCCAAAAAATCCACCATGAGCTATAGCATTTAAACTATGTGAAATTTGATAAGGCTCTGAGTTGTGACTTACTCTTAAAACACTTGCTAACCAATCAGGAAAGAAAGGTAAAAACGCATCTTGGATATTTCCCCACCAAGCAGAAATACGCTGAATTCTTCTTTGATTACTTAAGATTACCAAAACCCCAATCATTCCAACAATAACCACACCAAAAGCAAAAAGTCTTTTACTAGCTCCTGCAAAAAAAGCTAAAGCAAAAACCAAGAAAAAAGAAATAACGCTTTGCCCTAAATCATTTTGTGTCATATAAATATAACCAATAACAAAAGCAGCTAAAATAAAATAAGGAATTAAAATTAAAACTTCATGTTTGATTGCTTTTTTGCTATCATCAATTCTTCTTGTATAAGACCAAGCAAGGAAATAAATCAAACCTATTTTAAAAAATTCAACTGGAGAGATAGATAAAGGACCAAGCCTAATCCACCTTTTAGCACCACCTGCTGCAGTAGCAAGAAAGGTAGGCAGAAAAGGTAAAATAAGTATAAATAAAAAAGAGATGAGTAAAACGCTTATCATCAAATAATGCGCCATTTTACTATCAGGATTTAATCTTGAAACAAAATAAATAATAGCTATACCACTAAGCCCAAAAAAAAGCTGTCTGATAAAAAAATGAAATTCATTATATTCTAAATAAAGAACAGTAAAAGCACTTAAAGAATATGAAAAAAGTATTCCTATAGTTATAAGAATGCAACTTAAAAAAAATAACTTTCTATCAGCAACCAATGTTATTCCCTAAATTTTTATAAAAAATTAATTTTAATAAATTGCAACTTAAAATGATGTTATTTTAGCATCAAGTATTATTTTTATATAAAGATTTTAAACTCTCATAAGCAAGCTGAATTTTCTCAAATTCTTCACGGCAATAAACTTGTTCGATCTTACTTTTACCTTGATGGCGATCAGGATGATAAATTTTAACCAAATTAAGATAATTTTGTCTAATAGTAGCAAAATCATCACTAGAATTACATCCTAGTGTTTGAAAATAATTTTCAAAAAGCTTTGCTAGAGCATTAAATTTCCAATTAGTACTAGCTTTGTTTTTCATTTTATTTCTAAATTCTAAAAGCTGAGTTTCATTAATCGTAAAATCAACACAATATTTCAAATGCTCATTTACACTAGCTAAAATTTCTAAAAGATTTAAAGTATTATCATCTTTGTATTCTACTGAAAATATACAATTTTTTTCATCATACAAGCTTTTATGATCTTTAAAATACTGCTCTAAATACACAGCAAATAATTTTTCATTCGAACTTAGTGTGATTAAAATATTCTTTTGTGCAAAGCCTATTTTAGCAAAGATTACAGGCTTTAAAGTATTTGCTTGAGCAAGATTTAATTTAAAGGTTTTATAATGTGCAAAAGCAAGATTATCAATTTGATTTCCAGTGTTTTTTTTATATTTATGATTAACAAGTTTTAAAAAATATCTTCTTTGAGGAATTTCATTTTCTACAAAAAAAGACAAGGTTTTATTTTTATTACCTATAACTTTGGAAAAATTTTTACGGATAAGATCTTGAAAATATTTAAACATTAAAAAATCATCAGTATTAACACTAACTGATTCTAAAGTTTGCACTACTTGCATAAAATCCTCTCTATAAACCTAACTCCACAAAAATGCTTGCTCATTTAAAGCACTAGTGTGTTTTAAAATTTCATTTGGACTATAATCGGCTTTATATGCTAAAGATTGACACCCTTTTACAAAATATCCCAAATAAATATATTTTAATTTTTTTAATTGTGCAAGTTTAATTTCTGTTAAAAGTGAGTATTTACCAAGACTTAGATGGGAAAAATCAGGATCATAAAAACAATATATACTAGAAATTCCATCTTCTAAAATATCAATCAAATCAACACAAACTAACTTATTGTCTATATAAAAATCAAGCTCATATCCAAAAGTACCAGCATTATCTACATAAAGATTATAATATTTTCTAAAATTTAAATCATAAATTTTCCAATTTCTTTTATCTTTTTGGTAATGGTGATATTTTTCATAAAGCAATAAATGCTCATCACTTAAAGAAGGTTTTTGTAAGATTATTTTAGTGGCTGTATTTTTTTTCAAAACCCTGCGATAACTTTTGCTAAAATGAAAATTTTCTACTAAAATACGTAAATTTTGACATTCATTGCAATCATTACATATTGGTCTTGAAAAATACGAACCAAAGCGACGCCAACCTCTTGAAACTAGTTCTTGATTTTGTGTTTTTGTGATAAAAGATATATAATTATACTCATTTCTACAGTACCTATTTTCAAGATAAGGGCATTCTTCTTCTAAAGTACAAAAACCAATAATATTATTCATTAGATCTTTTTAATATCGCTATTTTTTACAAATTCCATAAATTCATTGGCCAAACGCTCTTCTTTTAAAAACATATCTTCAAATTCTTGCTCTTGTTTTTTATCTTCCTTTTGCTTAGCTAAATCTTTTTGTATAGCATCTAAGTCAGTATTTTTCATACTTACTCCACTTTTACTCGCTTTAACCTTTTCTTTTTTTGTTTGACCTTGTTCTTTTTGGAGTGCTTTTTTTATATCTTTTAATTCATCTAAAAAACTCATGATTGTCTACTTTCTTTTATCTTTTGTAAAGTCGCAGCTATTGCAGCAATTACTTCTTCTTTGTTTTCTTGGTGTCTATCTTCTGTTTTTTCTAAAAGCTCTTCCATATGTGTTTCTATAAAAGAAGTATCAAAATACCCTCTTCTAAATTCTCTTATTTTGGTAATTGCAATCAAAAATGGCACAGTTGTTCTAATATCATCAATCACAAATTCTTTCAAAGCCCTCTCGAGTCTATTAACCGCACTATCATAACTTGAACCTTTAACGATTAATTTTGCAAGCAAAGAATCATAATAAGGTGGCACGGTATAGTCTTTATATAAATGACTATCCACTCTTACAGATGGCCCTAAAGCTGGAAAATATTCTGTGATTTTGCCCGGACTTGGAATGAAATTTTTCCATACATTTTCTGCTGTAATCCTAGCTTCTATCGCAAAACCTCTTGGTTTTATATCACTTTGTTCAAGATCTAAAATTTCCCCATTTGCTATACGAATTTGTCTTGTGATAAGATCAATTCCTGTGATTTCTTCTGTGATTGGGTGTTCTACTTGAATTCTTGTATTCATTTCCATAAAATAAAATCTATTATAATCATCAAGTAAAAACTCAACCGTCCCAACATTCGTATAACCCACAGCTTTTGCAGCAGCTACTGCGGTAACTCCTATGGTTTTTCTTAGTTTTTCTGAGATACTTGGACAAGGTGCTATTTCAATGATTTTTTGATGTCTTCTTTGTATTGAGCAATCTCTTTCACAAAGATGAATGATATTACCATAATTATCTGCTAAAATTTGAAACTCAATATGCCTTGGATTAATAACATATTTTTCCATAAAAACTTCATCATTTTTAAAAAAGCTTAATGCCTCTCTCTTACAAGCTTCAAAAGATTTTTCTAAATCTTCTTCTTTATGTACTACGCGTATACCTCTACCACCACCGCCACCACTGGCTTTTAAAATCACTGGATAACCTATTTTTAAAGCTTGAAGTTTTATCTCTTCTAATGTACAATGATTTAATTTTTCAGTACCTGGAACTACAGGAATTCCATTTTTTTTCATTAAATATCTTGCTATATTTTTATTTCCCATTTTACGGATAACATCTGATTTTGGTCCTATAAAGATAATCCCTGCTTCTTCGCATTCTTTAGCAAACTCATAATTTTCACTTAAAAAGCCATATCCAGGATGTATAGCATCGGCTCCACAAGCTTTAGCAATTTCAACTATTCTTTTGCCATCTAAATACCCTCTTATAGCATCAGTTCCTATTCTATATGCTTCATCAGCAACTTTTACATGCAAACACTCATGATCAGGTTCAGTATAAACAGCAACACTTTTTATATGCAAATCCCTACAAGCACGGATTACCCTTACTGCAATCTCACCTCTATTAGCTATTAAAATCTTATGTATCATTACTTTGCCTTAAGCTAAAATATTATTCAAAGAAGATTAGCATAAAAATATAAAAATTCTATAAAATTACTTATTTTTGCTAATTTTAAGAATTTTTTGATAAAATTACTCTTTTATTTTGCGCCCATAGCTCAGCTGGATAGAGCATTTGATTGCGGTTCAAAAGGTCAGAGGTTCGAATCCTCTTGGGCGTACCACTTTACTTACATTCTTTGTCTATAAAATTCTTTTCTAAAATTTTCAAATTCATCTTTGATAATAGCTTCACGCATTTGCTTTACCAAATTTAGATAATAATGCAAATTATGAATACTTGCGAGTCTAAAAAAGGTTAATTCTTTAGCTTTAAATAAATGATTTAAATAAGCCCTTGAAAAATTCTTACATGTATAGCAAGAACATTTGCTGTCTATAGGAGCATGATCAGTGATAAAATTTGCTTTTTTGATATTAAATTTTCCAAAGCTAGTAAATAAAGTTCCATTTCTTGCATTTCTTGTTGGCATCACACAATCAAACATATCAACACCTCTTGCTACATTTTCTACCAAATCTTCAGGTGTGCCAACTCCCATTAAATATCTAGGGCGATTGTTATCCACATAAGGCATCATAGCTTCAACCGTATCATACATAGCCTCATTTTCTTCTCCTACGCTCAATCCACCTATAGCAAGTCCATCAAAATCCATCTCACAAAGTGCTTGAGAACAAATTTTTCTAGCTTCAAAATCCGTTCCACCTTGGATAATACCAAAGATATTTTGCCCTATTCCTACACCTTGGTTTTGCTTTAATTTATGATAATCAATAGCTTCTTTTGCCCATTTTATAGTACGTTTTAAAGAAAGCTCTATCCTTTCTTTACTTGTAGGCAAAGCCACTAAATCATCTAAAATCATCATAATGTCTGAGTTAAAATCATACTGAGCATCTAAAACACTTTGTGGAGTAAAATAATGCAAACTTCCATCAATATGACTTTTAAATTGAATTCCTTTTTCATCAGGTTTGGAATTTTTACTTAAAGAAAAAGCTTGAAAGCCTCCACTATCTGTTAAAAAAGATCCATTAAATTTACTAAAACCATGCAAGCCACCCATTTGTTTAATCACCTTAGATCCTGGTCTTAAATACAAATGATAAGTATTTGCTAAAATGATTTTTGCGTTTAAAATCTCACTCATATCAACAGCATCTAAACTTTTAATCGCAGCCAAAGTTCCAACTGGCATAAAGATGGGAGTTAAAATTTCACTATGTGTAGTTTTTATACGACAAGCTCTAGCATTTGCACTTTTATATTGAACTTCAAATTCCATTGATTTTCCTATATTTTTTACATAATCATACCAAAGACTTGCTTATAAGTTTTTTTGAAAGAAAGCCTGTTTTTAACAGGCTTAAGATTTTAGTAGTTTTTTACAAATTCAACGATTTTTTCACAACCTTCAATAATATCTTTTTCATTAGTTGCATAAGAGAGCCTAAAATACCCTTCCATGCCAAAACCAATACCTGGCACCAAAGCTACTTTTTGCTCTTCTAGCAGTCTTTTACAAAATCTCATAGAATCATTATCAACTTCTTTGCAAGATATAAATAAATAAAAAGCTCCTTGTGGAATTTGTTCTAATTTTAACTTATCACTTTTGGCTAAAATTTCACACGCTAATTCTCTACGCTTTAAAAAGGCTTGCCTCATCATTTCAATATCGCTATCTGCTTTTCCAAGCAAGGCCGGTAAAGCTGCATGCTGAATGATTGAGCAGATATTTGAAGTGCTTTGTCCTTGTAATTTTTTAACAGCATTATTAAACTCACTCATTTTGCTTGCCATATAGCCAAAACGCCATCCTGGCATAGCACCGCATTTACTAAGACCATTAATACTTACAGTTCTATTTAAAGCATCTTCGCTCACTTGTGCAAAAGCACAAAATTCTCCATCATAAACTAATTTTTCATAAATCTCATCACTCAAAACCACGATTTTAGTTCCCTCTAAAACCTTAGCTAAAGCAGTAATTTCTTCTTTAGAATATATAGCACCTGTAGGATTTGATGGGGAATTAAACATCAAAACCTTTGTTTTTGGAGTAATAGCTTGTTTTAATTGCTCAGGAGTAATTTTAAAGCCATTTTTTGCTTCACCTTCTATAAACACAGGAGTTCCACCTGCAAATTTCACCATTTCAGGGTAACTTACCCAATAAGGACTTGGTATAATAACCTCATCACCTTCTTCAACTAAACACTCAATTGCCATAAACAAAGAATGTTTAGCACCAACATTAGTAATGATTTCACTTGCTTTATATTCTAAATTATTATCATTTTTAAATTTATATTGTATAGCTTCTATAACTTCTTTTATACCCACAACTGGCGTATAAGCCCCGCAACCTTTTTCAATAGCTTCAATTGCTGCTTTTTTAATGATTTCTGGAGTATCAAAATCAGGCTCACCTGCTGAAAAACTAATAACTTTTTCACCATTTGCTTTTAAAGTTTTGGCTATATCAGTCATTACTAAAGTTAAGGATTCTCCTAGATTTTGAGATCTTTGACTTAGCATTTTTTATCCTTTATTTTTGCTTTGATTTTTATTTGTGTTAATTGTTACAACTTGGAGCTTAAAAAAATCTACGAATAAAATTAAGAGTGTATATTTTTATAAATTTGTGTAGAAACTATACATTTTCTACACATAAAAATTTTATATTGTTTCTTTGAGTAATTATTCCAAAGCTTCTATATCGCTTTCATTATGATGGATAAAACGCTCATCTTTTTCTATAGTTTCAACCAAACGCCCTACTCTTTCCCATCTAACTTTTTTATTTTCATCCCATGAAAAATAAATAAACCAAGGTTGACCAACTATATATTTATAATCTACACTCCCCCAAAATCTACTATCACTAGAGTGATCACGGTTATCTCCCATCATAAAATACTCATTTTCAGGAACTTTATAATAATAAGCATTAAAACCATAAATATTATTAGCACCTAATTCATCAAAAGAAGCGGGCTTCATAGCAAATTGACCTAAATTTAAATAGCGAAAAAATACACTTTCTATATCCACTCTAGAATCATAATGTATTCCTTTTTCTACAAAAGGTTCTTTTACAAAAAGCCTTCCGCCTATGATTTTTGTTTTATTAGGATAATAATCTTTCATATATTCATCACCCTCAACCATACGCACATATAAGGTTTTATTTGCAAAAATAACCTCATCTCCGCCCTTAGCCACACATCTTTTTACATAGTGGATTTTTGGCTCATGTGGATATCTAAATACTACAATATCTCCTCTTTTAGGACCCTCAGCACTTACTAAATGTCCATTTTTATTAAAATCAGGTAAAACAGGCACTTCTATCCAAGGAATATGCGGAGTTGGAATACCATAAGAGAATTTTTTTACAAATAAAAAATCCCCCACTAATAAAGTATTTTTCATAGAACCACTTGGTATGGTAAAAGCTTGTATAAAGAAAAATATAATCAATAAAACAACTATTAAAGTTCCTGTCCAAGATTGCGTAAATTTATAGATTTTTTTCAGAAAATTCATTTTTTAATCCTATTTTTAGCTGATTTTATAGTATTTTCTAAAAGCATTGCTATAGTCATAGGTCCTACTCCACCTGGTACAGGAGTAATATAACTAGCTTTTTTGCTTACATTTTCAAAATCAACATCACCCACTATTTTCCCATCAACCCTATTAATCCCTACATCAACTACTATCACACCCTCTTTAACCATATCTTCTTTTAAAAGATTTGGACAACCTGCCGCTACGATGATAATATCAGCATTTTTTGTATAAGCTTTTAAATCTTTTGTATAAATATGACAAATACTCACACTAGCATTAGCATTTAATAAAAGCGTAGCCATAGGACGACCTACTATATTAGAAGCTCCTATTACAATCACATCAGCACCTTGTAATTTTATATCATAATGCTCTAAAATTTTCATAACACCCAAAGGCGTACATGGCAAAAAACCACCTTTTAAATTTAAATTTAAATTCCCGACATTAAAAGGATGAAAACCATCTACATCTTTATTGAAATTAATACTTTCTAGGATGATATCTTTATTAATATGTGCTGGTAATGGAAGCTGAACTAAAATTCCATCAACACTATCATCATGATTTAAAGTATTAATCAAAGCCAAAAGTTCATTTTGAGTTGTGTTTACATCAAGTCTATAAACCAAAGACTTAATCCCACATTGCTCGCAAGCCTTTGCTTTAGAACCCACATAAGTAGCACTAGCAGGATCTTCACCTACCAAAATCACGGCCAAACAAGGCTCTATACTTTGGGTTTTAAGTTCTAATACTTCTTGTTTTAGATTATTTTTTATCTCATCACTTAACTTTTTACCATCTAAAAGTGTCATTTCTTTCCTTAAATTTATAGCTTTCTTTAACTTAAAAAATTGTATCATAATAAAACTTCTTTTTTGTTAAAGGTGATAAATGAAAATTATTTTATTTTTGTTTTTTATAGTTTATGGTGTTTGGGCTGAAGATTTTATCTCACCTAAAGAATACCAAGAATCCCTTTACAAAAATCCAAGAGGCATAAGTTGTGCTAAATGTCATGGTGATGGAGGACAACAAACACTAGGATATTATACTAAAAATGGAGAAAAAACTCCTTTTATAGTGCCAAGTATTAAAAACACTCCTTATACACGTTTTAGAGAAATTCTAAGCCAACCTCAGGAAGCAAAAAGCATTATGCCGACTTACTCATTAACAGAAGATGAGATGAAATCGCTTTATGATTATATTACTAACAACAAAAGGAGTAAAAAATGAAAAATAATAAAAAAGCCTTTGAAGAAGCTTGTGAATATATAGCAGGCGGGGTTGATTCTCCTGTGCGTGCTTTTGCAAGTGTAGGTAGCAATCCTTTATTTATCAAGCAAGGAAAAGGTGTTTATATTAGCGATATAGAAGATAATACTTATATAGATTATGTACAAAGCTGGGGACCTTTACTTTTTGGACATTGTGATGAGGATATTGAAAAAGCTTGTAAAAAAGCTTTAGAACATGGTTCAAGCTTTGGCGCACCAACCCTAGCTGAAACTAAATTAGCTAAATTTATCCTAAAAGATTGGCCGCATTTAGACAAAATACGCTTTGTAAGTAGTGGCACAGAAGCTACTATGAGTGCTATTCGTCTTGCAAGAGGATTTAGCAAAAAAGATAAAATCATCAAATTTGAAGGATGTTATCATGGGCATTCTGATTCTTTACTAGTAAGTGCTGGAAGTGGCGCCGCTACTTTTAACACCCCAAGCTCACTAGGAGTATTAACCGATGTAGCTAAAAATACTCTAGTAGCTATTTATAATGACATTGATAGTGTTAAAAACTTAATCAATAATGATGATAATATAGCTTGTATCATTATAGAGCCAATTGCAGGAAACATGGGCTTAGTACCTGCTAAAATAGAATTTTTACAAGAGCTAAGAAAACTATGTGATGAGCATCAAATTCTTTTAATTTTTGATGAAGTTATGAGTGGTTTTAGAGCTTCATACCTAGGCTCTTTTGGAATTAATAATATAAAAGCTGATATAGTAACTTTTGGTAAGGTTATAGGCGGAGGTATGCCTGCGGCTGCTTTTGCTGCAAGAGCTGAAATTATGGATTTATTAAGTCCTTTGGGCGGGGTATATCAAGCAGGAACACTAAGTGGCAATCCTCTTGCTATGGCTGCAGGTTATGCGAGCTTAAAAAAAGCAAGAAATTATGAAGGTTTATATGAAAAATTAGAAAAACTAGGTAAAAGACTTACTCAAGGCTTTAAAGAAGCTGCAAATGATTGCAAAATTCCTTTGCAAGTTAATTGCGTTGGTTCTATGTTTGGATTTTTCTTTTGTGAAAACCCTGTTAATAATTATCAAGATGCTTTAAAATCAGATACTAAATTATTTGCTAAATTTCATGCACAAATGCTAAGCAAAGGTGTGTATTTAGCACCATCTCAATTTGAAACAGGTTTTATATGTGAATGTATGGATAAAAAAATCATTGATAAAACCATACAAGCAGCACAAGAAAGTTTTAAAGCCCTATGAATAAAAGACAAAAAATCATTCGCAAAGGTATAGAAGCTGCAGATGGATTAAGCCTTGGCATATCCATGGTTGTAGCTGTTTTAATCGGAGTTGGCATAGGCTATTTTTTAAAAAACTTAACCGGCATTATTTGGCTTTTTTGGGTAGGAGTGTTTATAGGAGTAGCTGCAGCGATTTTAAATGTTTACAAAGCTTACAAAGCACAAGTAAAAAGCTATGAGGAATTTAAAGAAGAAAATCGCTATAAAGATTTAAAAAATGATCCTAAAGCCTAAAATTTTACTAAAACTCTTGCTAGGATTGAATTTACTTTTCTTAGCAGGAGTTTTTTTCTATAAAGAATTAAGCTTTAAAACCTTTATAAGCTTTGAATTTGGATTTTTGGCTCAAAATTTAATCATTCTGATATCTTTTTTAAATTATAAAAATTTTATTTTTAAAGCAGCTAAAAATTATGATTTTACACAAAGGCCTTTGCAAATTTTTGCTAAAAAACAACATTCTTTGCCAAAAATTATAAAATTTATCCATATAGATGACGATTTAAAACCAAAATTTAAAAGTATTTTTAAAAACGCATTAGCTTTTTTTTCTTTGTTTAAAATTTTTGCTTATGTATTTTTAATAGCAGGATTTTTATTTTTAGAGTTTCAAGGCTTAATGAGTATTTTTGCCTTGTTTTGTGCAATGTTTGTCACACCCATAGCGGTATTAATATATAATTTTTTAATAAGAAAATGTTGAGCTCAAAGAGAACGATTAGATCATTAACTGCATTGTTTTTTGGTATGATTTTTGTTTTTATAGGAAGTGCTTTAACGGTAAATTCTATAGCAATTATTTTAAAACATAACGATGTTAGTAATTTTTATATAGGGATAATAGGAAGTTGTTATTTTCTTGGTGCTATGGTAAGCACTATTAGTGCTCATAGGATAGTCTCTAAAGTAGGACATATAAGATCTTTTGGAATTTTTGCCATCATTTTTGGTATAGCTACTATGCTTCATAGTTTAAACTCTAATCTTTATTTTTGGATGGTTTTGAGATTTTTGCTTGGTTTTTGTTACTATGCACTTTTAATGGTCATAGAATCATGGCTTAATGAAAAAGCAAAAAATGCTATTCGCTCAAGAGTAATAGCCTTTTATGAAGTAGTATTTTATTCATCATCAGGCTTTGGAATTTTACTTATGTCATTTGACTTCCCAAGTAATACAGTATTTATTTTAAGCGCTAGTTTTATTATGTTTGCTTCTATTCCTTTATTTTTAATCCGTATTAAAGAGCCGGTTTTACCACAAAAAACCAAAATTTCCATCCCTAAAGTTTTTGATATAGTGCCTTTAGCTTTAGTGACAAGCTTTATAGCAGGTATGCTTTTAAATGGATTTTTCTCCATGGCTTCTTTATTTATACTTATACAAGGATTTGGCGCAAAAGAGGCGTCGATTTTTATATTTTGTACCATGTTAGGAGGGTTTATATCTCAACTTTTCATCGGAACCCTTTCTGATAAAATTAGTCGTAAATTTGCTATTATTTTATGTGCTTTTACCGCTTTAAGTGCTATGCTTTGTATTTTGTTATTAAGTTATAATATTTATTTAAAATACTTTTTTAGCTTTTTACTAGGTATGGGTATGTGTTGTTTATACGCTCTTTCTTTAGCCAGAGCAAATGATATGCTTGATGATTCTAGCAAAAGAGTTGAGCTAGGTAGAGCCGTTCTTTTTACTTATTCTTTTGGCGCTTTATTTGCGCCTGCTGTGCTTGGAACTTTGATGTATTATTTTGAAGGCAATGGTTTTATGTATTTTTACATCGTTTTATTGACTGTTTTAATTGCCTTTGCTATAGATAAACCAAAATTTAAAAATCTAACCAAATTTAAAAGAAAACCAGGTAATATGGTAATGCTAGATGATAACTAATATTTCTAACAATCAAAATCAATTTGCAAAAAACGAAACAAACAAAGAGAACAAAAGCGAGAAATCAGACAAAAAAACCTCACTTATTGATGCTTTAAAAAATCCTTTATTTTCTAAAAATGATCCCGAAATCAAATTACCTAAAGATTATGTAAGCAAAATCGATCAAAAATTACAAGAATTATTAAATAAACTTTTAGATCAAATCAAAACCAACAAAGATCCTGATTTAGCAGTATTAAAAAATCACAAAGATTTAAATTTTGCACCTAATTTTGCCAATGAAGTTAAAAAACTTCAAGCAGAGCTTTCTAAAAAACCTGAATTTGAAAAACTGCTTAAAGTTTTAGAAGATCTAGTTAAACCCGCTAAAGATATCAACAATAAAAATCTTTCATCTTTGGTAAAAAATTCAGGTGTATTTTTAGAAGCAAAACTCAATCATTCTTTAAAAGAGCAAAATTTACCACAAAGCTTTTTTAATCTTTTAAATACCATAAAAGGAGCTACTAGTGAAAATCTAAAACGCGATATAAGTAATTTAGATCTTAAAAATCTTGACACCACAAGTACACTGAAAGAACTTATTCACATCTTACAAAATCACAAAAAAGATAATAAAATTTCTTTAGAAAATACAAACTACAAGACACTTTTTAAACTATTTGATAAAATAGAAAATTTTAAAAACTATATCAATAAAAATCCAAACTCCATTAATCAAGAAAAGCTACAAAATATTGCTAATAATTTCATTAAAAATCTTAATAAAAATTTAGCACTTATCAATAAAGAACTAGCCAAACCTGAAAATATAAAAATTCAAAATACGCATATACTAAAAGAACTTAGTCAAAACATTAAAGATCTTATAACGCTTTTAAAAGATATCAAAAATCACAAAAACAAAACTGAAACAACACAAGAAAATTTAAATAAAACTCCACATACTAAAGACATCAAAGAAGAGTTAAAAGAGGAAATAAAAACTCCACAAAAAAACACAGAGGATAAAAAAGAAACTCAACAAAAACAAGAAAGCATAGTAAAAGATAAAGAAATTCAAAACACAAAAGAAGAAAAAACACCACAAAGCAAAGATATCAAAGAAAATCCTAAAGAAGAACCAAAAACACTACAAAAAAATGCTGAAGAACCAAGCAAAAATGATAGCAAAAGTCAAAATTTGCAAACAAATAACACTAAATTGGAAGATATATTTAAAAGTACTTCAGGCAAAATTTTACTAGAAGATATTTTCAAACAAAATGTAAGTAAAAATCTTAATTTTAGCCAAAATTTGCAAGAAGAGCTTTTAAATAATCTAAACAAAGAATTAGGCCTAATAGGAAGAAAACTCAATGAGGTTTTAAAAGCTTTAGATCCTAAAAATCATGAAGCAAAAAATTCTTTAGATGATATAAAAAACATAGAAAAAAAATTAGAACTTTCTATAAAAGATCTTGGAAAAATTACTCCAAAAGATAGCACAGAAATTTCTTCAGAATTACAAAAAGATATCAAATCCACTCTTTTGCAAGTTTCTAATCTAGCTAAAAATTTAGACAATGAAAGCATACTAAATCAAGCAAATCGTCTTATAGCTCAGCTTGAGTTTAATCAGCTTTTATCTTTAGCCAATAATAGCATTCATACTTTTTTACCTTTCTTTTGGGATGATTTAGAAAAATCTAATGTAGTCTTTAAACGTGGCAAAAAAGATAAATTTTATGCACAAATTAATCTTGAATTTGAAAAATTAGGAAAAATCAATGTATTTTTATCTCTAAGTAATGATAAATACATCGATATAAATATGATGATAGAAAATGCTAATTTTAGAAAAAAACTTTACGAAAGAGCGCATGAGCTAAAAAAAGCCTTGGTTAAAGTAGGACTTCTAAGCTCTAATTTTTTCATCAGTGATATAGTTAAAAGCAAATTTCACAATCAAGAAGAATACAATGACTTTAATATGGGTTTTGATACAAGGGCTTAAAAATGGCTAAAAAAACAAAAAAAGCTGTTGCGCTAGGCTATAACAAAGAAGATCAAAATGCACCAAAAATTCTAGCTAATGCTAAAGGTGAAAACGCTGCTAAAATCATCTCTTTAGCTAAAGAAAATGGCATACCCATAAAAGAAGACAAAGACTTAGTAGAAGTTCTTAGCAAGCTTGACTTGGGCGATGAAATCCCACCTAATATGTATAAAGCAGTGGCTGAAATTTTTGCCTTTTTATATAAAGTTGCTAATGAAGATGAGACTAAGCAAAATCCGCAATCTTCTTAGAAAATTCAACTTGCTCATAAGCGTTTTTACTAAATTTTAAAAACCCTTTTTGGGCAATTAAAACTATCGTCGAACCTAGCTCAAAATTTCCAAGCCTTTGACCTTTTTTTGCAAAAAGCCCATCATAAGTATGAGTAAAATCAAAATTTGCAGCATTAGTTTGTATACTAGTATCAAAACTAAAATGCATTTTACCTACATTTAGCGCACCCACAAATACCATCCAAAGTATAAATTTTCCTTCCACTAAGCACTTTAAAACTACTCTTTCATTTTTAGTATAAAGGTTTATAATCTTAGCCAACTTTGCCTCACTCACACTAAATAAAGCCCCGCTCATATAAGTAGCACTTAAAATTTGCATATTACAAGGTGCGTGATAATGATGATAATCTTTTGGAGATAGATAAATATTTGCATAATCTATGCCATTTTCTAATTCTTCTTTGCTAGCTGAGTTTTTTAAAAGCTCTTCTATGCTATAACTTGAACCTTTAATGCTAAAGGCTAAATTTTCTTTTAAGTCATTTTGAAAACTACTTCCAAGTTCTAAAATTTTACCATCACTTGGACTTACAAAGCCATCTTCTAATTCTCGCTCATTTAACAAAGTTCTTGTAAATAAAGCATTTAAGCTCTCATATTCTTCTAAGGATTTAAATTCACTCATATTGATATTAAAAGCATTCACATAAGCTTTATTAATGTTTTTTTGTATGATTTTTGGAAATTTATATTTTGCTATGATTCCAAACATTTTTGAAGCACTATTGCTAAATCCCACTCATTCTCCTTTTAATCTAATCAAAGCTATCTCACTAGGAGCTAAAAATCTCACAGCAGGCCCCCAAAATCCAGCCCCACTGCTTACATAAAGCAAACTATCTTTGCTTAATTTATAAAGCCCATACACAAAGCCTTGCTCTAAATATACTAGCAAAGAAAAAGGGAAAATTTGTCCTGCGTGTGTATGTCCTGATAAAATCAAATCAAACCCACTCACATCATAAGTTTTTACATATTTTGGCTGATGCGTGATTAAAATATTAACTTTTTCTTGATTGATTTGAGTTTTAATTTTTTCTATATTGCTTTCTTTAAAACCCAAACGTTTAGCAGCCAAATCCAAAGTCCCACTTAAAGTAAAATCTCCAAAATCAATACTTTCATCTTCTAAAACTTTGAAATTTTTAAGCGTTTTAAGCTTTTTGCTTATTGCATTTATATCATTATAATACTCATGATTTCCATAAACAAAATAAGTACCATATTTTGATTTAAAATTTTCTAATAAATTAATATAAGACATACTAGCTATATCTGCATCGATTAAATCCCCAGCTATGATGATTATATCAACATTTAAAGCATTAACCTCATCAATTAAGGTTTTTAAAAAATCTTCACCTAAATTTTTCCCTAAATGCACATCAGAAAGCAAAGCTATGTTTAAATCTTCTTTTAAATTTTTAATTTTAATATCTACCTCATTAACCTTAGGTGTGCTAATAGCATTTACAAAGCCTTTAAACACCATACTAACGCTAAGTATAATAAGCCAAGAATCAAAAATTAATTTTAAAAACTTTCTTCTTTGAAGGCTAAAAATTTGCTCTTTTTTATTTTCGTTAAAGAAAATCCAAGAACCAATTTCAAAAACCACTCCAAAAAGCAAGAAAAAGCAAGTAATAGTAGGAAAAATAGCTAAAATATAATAAAGCTTTTCATGCAAAAAATCCCCACGCATATTTACAAAAAAGATTAATTCACATGCAAAAACCATTAAAACAAGAGCTAATACAAACTTCTTATAAGGTTTTAAAAAATCAACCTTACTTAAAAATCTTTTATAAATATACCAATTTGCCAAAGCAAAAAATAAAACTAATAAAGTAAAAAAAACAAACACTCTCATAGCGTAATTTTATTTAAGCAAAATTAATACTTTTTAAAGTAAAATCGCAAAAAAACATTTGGGAAAGAAATTTGGCTTTAATAGATTTAATCGATGCAAATAAGAAATTTAATACAAAAATAGTTTTAGAAAATGCAAATTTTAGTGCAAATTTAGGAGAAAAAATCGCCATTATAGGCAAAAATGGCGAAGGAAAATCAAGTTTTTTAAAAGCCCTTATGGGAACTTTAAAACTAGATAGCGGTAGAGTGATTAAACAAAATAACGCTAGCATAGGTATGCTAAGCCAACAAGTAAGCTTTGAAAGCACCTTAAGCGTGAGTGAGGCTATCAAAAAAGAACTTGAAGAAATTTACCAAGCCTTAAAAGAATTTGAAAACTATAATGAAAAACTAGCTCTTGATCCTGAAAATAAAGAATATTTAAAGAAAGTAGATGAATTAAGTTTATTTATAGATTCAAAAGATGCATGGAATTTAGACCAAAAAATACAAAGAATACTAGAAGAGTTTAAACTATTAGAGTATAAAGACAGAGCACTTTGCTCTTTAAGCGGAGGAGAGATAAGACGTGTAGGACTTTGCACGCTTTTGCTGAAAAATCCTGATATATTATTGCTTGATGAGCCAACTAATCATCTAGATGTATATATGAGTAGCTTTTTAGAAGAAAGATTGAAAGCTTCTAAAATGTGTGTTATTTTCATCTCTCATGATAGATATTTTATCGATGCAATAGCTCAAAAATGTGTAGAAATAGAAGCAGGAAAATTAAGCGTTTTTGAAGGCGGATACACACAATATCTAGAAAAAAAAGCAGCTATTTTAGCTTCCTTAGCTAAAAGTCATGAAACCTTACTTAAGCAACTAAAAAGCGAAGAAGAATGGTTAAGAAGAGGAGTTAAAGCTAGACTTAAACGTAACGAAGGGCGTAAAGAACGCATTTTTAAAATGCGTGAAGAAGCCAAGAAAAACCCAGGAGCTATCAAACGCTTACAACTTGAGATTAAAAGAGCAAGTAAAAATTTCAACCAAACCCAAAGTCAAAATCGTAAAAAAATGCTTTTTGAACTTAAAAATATCTCAAAATCTATCGCTAACAAGACACTTTTTAAGGACTTTAATGCACGAATTTTACAAGGTGAACGCATAGCCATAGTAGGTAAAAATGGCTGTGGTAAATCTACTTTTTTAAAAATTTTACTTGATCAAATTCCACTTGATAGTGGAGAAATTAAAAGAGGTGAAGTTAAAATAGGCTATTTTGATCAAAGCAGAAGCTTACTCAATACCGATAAAAAACTTTTAGAAATTTTTTGCCCAAATGGCGGTGATCATATTCAAGTGCGTGGTAAAAATATGCATGTTTATGGATATTTAAAACAATTTTTATTTCCAAAAGAATTTTTAGAACAAAGTGTGTGTGTGTTAAGTGGGGGCGAGAAAAACAGAGTTGCCTTAGCCTTGCTTTTTACTAAAGAATATGATGTATTAATCTTAGATGAACCAACAAATGATTTGGACATAGCTACAATTAATATTTTAGAAGAATATTTACTTTCTTTTGAAGGTGCGATTTTGCTTGTATCACATGATAGATACTTTGTTGATAAAATAGCAACTAAACTTTATGCTTTTGAAGAGAATGCAAAGATTAACATAGAAGTTCTTTCTTATAGTGAGTATTTAGAAAATGAAAAAGAATACAAGGACTTTGAAAAATTTTCCAAAAGTTTAGAAACAAACACCACAACAAGTGTAAAAACAAAAGAAAAATCAAATAAAAAACTAAGCTATAAAGAAAATGAAATCTTAAACTCATATCCTGATAAAATTCATAAATTAGAAGAAGAAATCAAAGAAATCAAAAATGCCCTAAGCAATCCTGCAATCTATCAAGAACTAGGTATAAATACCCTTTATGAAAAACTAAATTCCTTAGAAAATGAACTTAGTATTTTAGAAGAAGCTTATTTTGAGATTTTAGAAAAAAGTGAAAATACTGATTAACTTTATATATTTTAAATAAGATAAAATTACTCAAATTTATTTAAGGAAAAACTATGACTTTAATATCTATTTTATGTATTTATACAGCTTTTTTGTTTTTTATATCTTATATACAAATTTCTTTTTTAAAAAAAGAAAGAGAAAAACAAGCAATTATTTTAAATGAGCATGATTATAAAAATTCTGCAAATATCGCCATAGAAAATGAAAAATACAAAATCTTTTCTAATCTTTATAATCTGATGATTAACATTTCTTGGATTAGCTTTGGCTTTTTGTATTTAAAAGAAATTTTCATCAAAGAAAATTCTACCTTAGAAAATACTTTATTTTTGCTTGCATTTTTATTGATTATTAGTATTTTAAATTTACCACTTAGTTATTATGAAAGCTTTATAAAAGATAAAAAACACGGCTTTTCAAATATGACTTTAGCACTTTTTATTAAAGACAGCATTAAATCTTTAGCTCTAATGCTTGTTTTTGGCTTTTTAATCATCTATGCCTTAGTATTTTGCTTTGAATTTTTTAACACATACTGGTGGGTAGTGGCTTTTGCTCTAAGTTTTATAATTATACTTATTATAAATCTCATCTACCCTACACTTATTGCACCTATGTTTAACAAAATGAAAAAACTTGAAGATGAAAATTTATTAGAAAAAATCACTAATTTAATGCAAAAATGTGGCTTTAGTGCAAATGGTGTTTATGTTATCGATGCAAGCAAAAGAGATAAAAGATTAAATGCTTATTTTGGTGGCTTATTTAAAAGCAAAAGAGTAGTGCTTTTTGATACACTTTTAAATGCTTTAAAAGAAAAAGAACTCATCGCTGTTTTAGGTCATGAGCTAGGACATTTTGTGCATAAAGATTTACTAAAAATGTTATTTTCTAGTGCTTTGATGCTTTTTGCTTTATTTTTTATCTTTGCACATTTACCAAGCTTTTTTTATATTGAAAGTCATTTAGATGGGATTAATGCTGGAGTTTTTGCGCTTTTATTGATTTTTGGAAATATTTTTACTTTTATCATCTCTCCGCTACTTAATAAAATGAGCCAAAAAAATGAATTTAATGCTGACTTACATGGAGCAAAACTAAGCTCTAAAGAAGATATGAAAAATGCCCTTATAGCCTTAGCAAAAGAAAATAAAGCCTTTGTTAAAACAAGTAAAATTTATACTTTCTTTCATCTAAGTCATCCTTGTATTTACGATAGAATTAAAGCTTTGCAATGATTTCAATCAAACAAGCTTTAAAGCAAGCTTACGCAAAAGATCCTACCCACAAAGAATATATACTTTTTATTCTTTGTGAACTTTTGCAAAAAGATAAGGCTTGGATTTTTTTAAATCCTGAATTTCAAATCAATGAAAAAGTTTTTTTAGAATATGTAGATAGATTTTTAAATGGCGAACCTTTTGAGTATTTATTTCAAAAAACACAGTTTTATGGTTTAGATTTTTTTACTAAAAAAGGGGTTTTAATACCGCGTTTTGATAGTGAAATACTACTTGAAAGATGCTTAGAAATTTTAGATCATAACTCTTTTAAAAATATACTTGAAATTGGCTTTGGGAGTGGAATTTTAAGTATCTCTCTAGCAAAGTTAAAGCAAATTTTCATACAAGCTTGCGATATTAATCCAAAAGCGCTAGAGCTTGCTAAAAAAAATGCAGATTTTCATAATGTTTCAAATTTAATTAATTTTCAACTTTGTGATTTTAAAACTATGCAAGGAAAATTTGACTTTATTTTTTCTAATCCACCTTATATAAAAAATAATTATCCTTTGGATAAATGGGTGCAAAATGAACCGCATAATGCTTTATTTGGCGGGGATAAAGGTTGGGAAATTTTACATGAAATTATCCTTTTTGCCAAAAATCATAACACAAAAGTCTTAGCGTGTGAGTTTGGCTATGATCAAAAAGCAATTTTAAATAAAATTTTAGAAGAAAATGATTTTAAAGCTACTTTTTATCAAGATTATAATGGATTTGATAGAGCCTTTGTTGCGTGGAATTTAAAAAATTAGACTATAATTATCTTTTTATAGGAGAAAATATGAAATCAATATATTTATTTTTACTAGCAAGTTTAATTGGGATTGAAATTAGCATAGGCGTGTTTTTAGCTCCGACTATATTTTATCCTGTTAAATTCATAGGCGAAGGAGTTTTAACTCATTTTCAAAGCGGACTTTTAATGACACACATTTTTGTGCAATTTGGTTATGTTTTGCTAGGTGTGAGTGTTTTATCTGTTTTAATGGAAATTTTCTCATTTAAGGATAAAAATTTAACTTTTAAAATAAATTTTTCAAAATTTATGCTTTCTTTGATCATTTTGGCACTAAGTTTGCTTTTTGTATTTTACTTCACTGCTTATGTTTTAGAAGCACAAAGCTTAGGAGAAGAAGCAACTAAGACTCAAGAATTTATAAAAATTCATGGTGCAAGTGAAGTTGTGATGAAAATTATCATGTTATCACAAGTAATTTTGTTTTTTTTAAATTTTAAAACAAAAAAGTGATATAATAAAATAAGTCTTTAAAAGGAGTCAAAGATGAAAATAGGCGATATAGGAACAACTCAACAAAACCATTACTTAAATCAAGCGCAAAAAAGCCAAGAAAAAGCTTTAGAAAATATAGCCGCAATGCGTGCTATAGATGGGAGCGATGGGGCAAATTTAGCCATAGCTGATTCTTTAAGAAGTCAGTATAGCACCATAGATCAAGGCATTTTAAATGCTTATGATTCAGTAGGTGTTTTACAAATTGCTGATTCGACATTAAATAATATCTCAGCTACTGCAGATAGACTTAATGAGCTTTCTGTACGCTCAAATAGTGCTGCATTAAATGATAGACAAAAAAGCATGCTAAATGCTGAAGCAAATAAGCTCATCAGCTCGATCAATGATGCATTTTCAAACGCGACTTTTAATGGAAAAAATGTTTTCCAAAGTATGGATTTTGTTGTTGGATCTGGGGTTGAAAGTATCAATTTAAATCAACCAAGCACGGCAAACTTAAGCCTTGAAAACCAAGATGGAATTCGCGATTTTCAAGATCAAGTAGGTTCTTTACGCGCAGATATTGGTGCTGGGATCAATGCTATCCATTCTAATATCAACTCATCTTTGCAAACTAGCATTAACACTAAAGAAGCTGAAAGCAAATTGCAAAATAATGACTTAGCGCAAAATATTAATGATTTTAATGCAAATTACCTAAAAGAAAATGCGTTTTTGTTTGCAAATGCTCACTCAAATGTAATGCTACAAACTAAATTAGCAAGCCTACTTCAATAATAAAAACTCCCGAATAAGGGAGTTTTTTAAGGAAAAATATGCAAGATAATGCTTTATTAAAGCAAGTTTTAAAACATCCTTTATATGAAAAAATTCAAAAACTTAGTACAAAAGTTAAAAACTCAAATTATCTAATAAACGAAAGTTTTGATATTTTTTGTGATAAACGCTTAGATAATGAGATTAAGGACATTGCCTTAGAATTAAAACCTTGGCGCAAAGGACCTTTTAAAATCAATGATTTGTTCATAGATACAGAGTGGCAAAGTTTTATTAAATTTAACACATTAAAGCCTTATATGCAAGAAATCAAAGGCAAGGTGGTTGCGGATATTGGCTGCAATAATGGTTATTATATGTTTAAAATGCTTGAATTTAATCCTTCAAAACTCATAGGTTTTGATCCTTCTATTAAGTATTATTTGCAATTTTTACTTTTAAACTCTATTGCAAAAACTCCTATACAATATGAGCTTTTAGGCGTGGCTGATGTACCAAATTATGGCATAAAATTTGATGTAATTTTTTGTCTTGGCGTAATTTATCATCGCAGTGATCCTATAGCCATGCTAAAACAACTCAAGCAATCTTTAAATAAAGATGGTATAGTCTTTTTAGATACTATGTATATAGAAGATGAAAGAGAAATTGCACTTATCCCTCAAAAAACTTATTCAAAAATACCAAATATTTTTTTCATTCCGTCGATATTGGGTTTAAGAAATTGGTGTTATAGAGCTGGATTTAGTGAATTTGAAGTTATAGCAACCAAACAAACTGATTTTGAAGAACAAAGAAAAACGCAATGGATTGATTCTTATTCTTTAGATCAATTTTTAGACGAAAATGACTCAAATTTAACTTGTGAAGGCTATGAAGCACCAAAAAGAGTTTATGTTAAATTAAAGGTGTAAAAATGGCAAGAACAGTAAGTGCTGTTACTATAGAAGAGCTAATAGACCCTGAAGAATTAAATCGCATTAAATCAGAACTTATCACTTGTCCAGGGATAAATAATGCTTTAGCAGGAAGCATTTCTCATATAGAAAAAAACTTTGCTAAAGGTATCTTAATCACAACCCATGATATGGCAGTAGATGAGCTAGGATTAGTGCATAGTGGTTTTGTATTTAATGCAGCAAATTATATAGCTCAAGCTGCAATCAATAAAGAATTTAGCGTCTTAATAGGCTCAAGAAGCTTTTTTTATGCGCCTTTAAAAGTTGGAGATGTTTTAAATCTTGAAGCAAGTGCTTTATTTAGTGATGATTCAAGAAAAAGAGAGGTTAAAGTAGTTGGCTTTGTAAATGATATTAAAATTTTCGATGCATCTTTTCAAGTAATCACCACAGATGATCATATATTTAAATTAAAACAAAGTCAAAGCACAAGCTCTAGCAGTCAAAACCAACAAGAAACCTCCAAGCAAGATGCTACTCCAGAGGAATTAAATGCTGTTTTAAAAGGAATCGGGGGTTAAAGGTAAATCCACCCAATTCTTTGGGCATTCTTTATGGTAAGTCCCGCTTGCATCATAATATTCTTTACAATCATCATAAAAGCGGTTTGAAATTCCTCTTTCATTTACAAAACAACCACCAAAAAATAATGCTAAAAATCCAATGAAAAATATTTTTTTAAACATCTCTTTTCCTATTTTAATCTTATTTGTTTACGCCATTTGTAAGGCTCTATAGGATTTTCATCTACCCATAAGCCTTTTTTATTTTCTTTGGCATAATTTTGCTCATTTACATATAAATCACTATAATGCTCATAAGCCCAAGCAAAACCATTTTTAACCATAACTTGGTTGATATCTTTATCATTTAAATACACAATGGCTAAAATTCTACCATATTTATCCTCATCTTTTATATTCAAAACCACTTCTTTATTCAAGACAATTGCATTTAAAAATTGCGTAGCCATCTTTCCATAAGCTTGATCACTTTCAGGTGCATCTATACCAAAAAGTCTAATTTTAAGTTTTTCATCTTCAAATTTAGCCTCAATAGTATCCCCATCTACTACACGACTTACCTTAGCATTAATATATGAGCCACTATCATAATTTAAAATATAAGCAAAAGCAAATAAAAAAAGTGCAATTAAAAATTTCTTTGGATCTTTTAGTAAAGTTATTAATAATTTAATTTGCTTTTGAGAAATTTTCATTTAAACCTCATCTATATAAAAATATGCCATAATTACAACAAAAAGGAGATTTTATGCAAGAAATTATACAAAATTTTAAACAAATTACTCAAATACCCCATTGTAGTTTCCATACTGAAGAATTAAAAAATTTTCTTATTGATTTTGCCAAAAGTCAAAATTGCCGAGTAAACGTTGATAAAGCAGGTAATATCCATGCATATAAAGGAAAACCTAAAATTTGTTTACAAAGTCATTATGATATGGTTTGCATGGGAGAGGCTCCTAATATACAAATGTATGAAGAAAATGGATATTTAAAGGCTAAAAACTCGAGCTTGGGTGCAGATAATGGCATAGGAGTATCATTAATGATGCAAGCTTTAAAAGACTTTGAAAATATTGAATGTCTTTTTACTAATGATGAGGAAGTTGGCCTTTGTGGAGCAAATAATCTTTCACATGCTTTGATTTCAAACAAACTATTAAATTTAGATCATGAGAGTGATGATGAAGTTGTTATAGGTTGCGCTGGTGGTGTGGATATTTTTGCTAGTTTAAACTTAGAAATAGGCGAAAAAGAAGGTGAATGCTATGAAATAGAAGCAATTGATTTTAAAGGTGGGCATTCAGGGATTGATATTGTTAAAAATATTAAATCTTCTATTAAAGAAGCAAGTTATTTTATCACTCAAAACCAAGGTGAGCTTTGTGAATTTAACGCAGGTGAGAGAATCAACTCTATACCAAAACATGCTAAAATCATAGCATTTTTTAAAAATCCCCCAAAAGAAAATAATCATTTTAAAGTGAATTATATAGGTAAAATCAAAAGGACATATTATAAAAATTCTCAAATCATTTTAAATCTTATCAATGCTTTTGCACAAGGTGTTAGAACTTTTAATCATCAATTAAATTTAGTCCAAACAAGTATCAACCTTTCGTTAGCTTATGAAAAAGAAGGTAAATTTCATTTTGAACTTTTTGCAAGGTCGAATGATTTACAAGAGCTTAAAAATATAGAATTTGAAACCTTAGCTTATTTTAAAATGCAAAATTGTGAAGTTGCAAGTGCAAATTTTTATCCGCCTTGGACCAACAAAGATACTAATTTTGGAGAAGAAATTCTAAGTTATTTCAAAAAAGAAAATCCAAACGCCAAGCTTTATACTATACATGCTGGTTTAGAATGTGGTATTATAAGTGAAAAACAACCACTAGAATGTTGCTCCATAGGCCCAAATATCCATAGCCCTCACTCAACAGATGAAAAATGTGAAATAGCTTCTATTGAAAAAATCAGCAAAATTCTTTTTGCTATCTTAAAAAATTACCAATAAGCAAAAAACCAATATTTTGACAAACAAATTCAAAATATTGGTAAATATTTATTTAAATTAATAAAAAAATTTATTTACTATTAATAAAACTTACACTATACTCTCGCATATTTTAAAAACAAGGAGAGAGTATGGAAATGCTAACCAGTCTTAGCGAAGGCACTCAATTTAGTATCCAACTAGCCGTAGTTCTCATTTGTCTTTTTTATGGGGCAAAAAAAGGTGGTATCGCTCTAGGTTTATTAGGCGGTATAGGTTTGTTAGTTTTAAGTTTTGGTTTTGCTGTAGCACCTGGAAAACCTTCTATTGATGTTATGCTTACTATCTTAGCTGTTGTTGTTGCTAGTGCAACTTTACAAGCTAGTGGTGGTTTAGATGTAATGTTGCAAATTGCAGAAAGAGTTTTAAGAAAAAATCCTAAATTTTTAACTATCTTAGCTCCTTTTGTAACTTGCTTTTTAACTATACTTTGTGGAACCGGACATGTTGTTTATACTATGATGCCTATTATTTATGACATTGCTATTAAAAACGGCATACGCCCAGAAAGACCAATGGCTGCTTCTAGCATTTCTTCTCAACTTGGTATTATAGCAAGCCCTGTTTCAGTTGCTGTTGTAAGTTTAACTGCATTACTTTTAAATCCAGAAATTAACAAACATCCTTTAGCAGGATTTGATGGCTATGTAGATTTACTTGCTATTACTATACCTTCTACTTTAGTGGGTGTTTTAGCTATAGGAATTTTTTCTTGGTTTAGAGGAAAAGATCTTGACAAAGATGAAGAATTTCAAGCTAGAATCAAAGATCCAGAACAAAGAGAATACATCTATGGTGATAGCAAAACACTTCTTGGCCAACAACTTCCAACTATTCAATGGGTAGCTATGTGGATTTTCTTAGGTGCTATTGCAATAGTAGCTATACTTGGAGCCTTCCCAGAACTTAGACCACAATTTACCTCAAAAGGTGTTACTAAACCTATGAATATGGTTGCAACCATTCAAATGTTTATGCTTTTAGCAGGTGCAGCACTCATCATCTTTACCAAGCTTGATGCAAGTAAAATTGCAAAAAATGAAATTTTTAAATCAGGTATGATAGCTTTAGTAGCTGTTTTTGGAATTTCTTGGATGGCAGATACTATGTTTGCAGTACATACTCCTATGATGAAAGAATCTTTAGGAAATATTGTTATAGAACACCCTTGGACTTATGCAGTTATGCTTTTACTAATTTCTAAATTTGTTAACTCTCAAGCAGCAGCAATTGCAGCTTTTGTGCCACTTGCACTAGGAATTGGTGTTGAGCCAGGCATTATCATTGCTTTTGCAGCAGCTTGCTATGGATATTATATTTTACCAACCTATCCAAGCGATCTTGCAACTATACAATTTGATAGATCAGGCACTACTAAAATAGGTAAATTTGTTATCAATCACAGCTTTATCTTACCAGGTTTAATTGGTGTAATTGTTTCTTGTATAGTAGGTTATTTCTTAGCTTTAGGCGCAGGATATTTATAAAATAAAGGGCTTATTTTAAGCCCTTTTTTATTTAAATGCTTTTTCTAAATCAATAGGTATAGCCTGATAACCAGTACTTGCTCCACTAAAGCGAATTTGTACTGAAGGCTCTTTAGCTCCCCATTTAAACTCATCTATTTCAGGTTTTGGCTCTCCTATAGCAACACCCTTGCTTAAATCAAAAGCCATACCAGCGCTAGCGCTATAAACCATAATTGAATTTTTATCTTTATAGTACTCAGCTAAAGAAGTAATAGGCGAAAACCATTTATGGCCTCTTTGTTTTCCATATTCCCAAATTTGCTCTACGGTTTTATTTTTTTGATCTATTTTATATACAACCGCTCTTGAATATTTCATCGAAGCAAAAGCAGGTTGTGTTATAGCTCTTGCATCGCCATTATCAAAAGCTGTAATGTAAACATATCTTTTGTTAGATTTTTCATCTATTCTAAAAGCAGTGTGCTGTGTCCATGTAAAATCAAAACCACCTTCCTTATTTTTATAACCAGGACATTTACTATAATCATCTTCACAAATTATATTTTTGCCATTTTTATCAATAGGTTGTAAAAGTGCTTTTTTATACTTTTCTCCCCAGCCCTTATGCGCTCCTAATATCCATTTTACTTTTTTATCACGGCCGATTTTTATAATAGCACTTTGATGACGACTTGAAATGATAATGCTATCATCACTTGGATCATAATCTATGCTATTTACATGAGCCCAGTTACGCCCTACTCCAGTGCCTGCTATATCCCCAAAAATTTCACTTGTATCCATTTTGGCTAATTCTTCATTGCTTAGAGTTTTACCCGCTTTTGAAACATCTACATTTAAACAAACCGCACCTTGATCTAAAACTTTGATAATATTAGCTCTATATGGATCTAAAATTTCAAAAAGCCTCCACTCATCTACCACATTGCCATTATTATCAACCTCTAATATCACATCACGCACCGAGCGCACATTTTTACCATCAGGACGCTTAACATTAGCCAAGGCTACTCTTAAAAGATAATTTCCATTTGGCATTTGACTCATAGAATGAGAAAAATCTATATAAGAAGAAGGTAAAAGGCGGTTAAAAATTTCTCTACCCATTAAATCATATTTTACATATCTTTGACCAAACCCAAAGCTTAATGCCCCATCTGAGTTTTGTCTAAAACCCATCATAATACCACGATTATAAATATTATTTTTATCCATTAGCTTATCATTATCTAAATACCAACGAATTTCACCCTTTGTATCGACAATGAAGGCATTAGAAGCCTCATCCCATTCTAAAGCACCACCACTTGGATTATTCCATATAGCTTGAGAGCTTTTTGCGCTGTATTTTCCTGGAGTATTATTTACTAGATATAATCTATCTTCAAATTCTTTATCTACTTTAAGTACTTCCACTTTTTCAAAAGGCACACCTCTTTGCATAAGACTTCCACTTGGCTCTATATTTACCCCACCTGTTGCTATTTTATATACCTCATCTATTACTTTTTCACTTTTTCCAAAAGCACTTTTAGTATAGCTTACTTTTACTGTGTTTAAATACGATGGATAAAGTCCAAAAATAGGAATTCCTCCATAAGTTTTAATTTTATTAGAACTTACCTTATAAGATATAGTTTGTCCATTTGGCTTTGGAACTATAGTCACACTCACATCACTTAACTCATATCCTCCATCTACAATCACAGCACTAAGCGGGGATAAACCATAAGGATTGAGCTTTATAGCTCCAATTTTTCCTTGCACTTGATAGTCTATCTTAGCTCCGCTTACTCCACCTACAGCTAAAGCTAAATTTGGCACTAAAACCATGCTAGCTAGCAAGCTTAAGCTGATGATTTTTTTAATTTTCATGCTTATCCTTTATAAGATCAATAACACCTTTAAAATAAAGGCATTATTTAACTGAAAGTTCTTTAACTATACGGATTAGTTCTTCTAAAGAAGTAATGTATTCAGGATTGATTTGATATTTACCATTTACTACAAAAGCAGGTGTGCCGTAATTTCTTGAAATTTCATTAGCCACATCATAAGCAGCTAAAAGCTCTTTGGCTTCTTTGGTTTGTAAAAATTTTTGCAATTCTTCTTTGCTAGAACCGATAGCATTTAAACCTATTTTATAAAACAAATCAAGATTATTTAAATTTAACTTTTGCTCAAAATGACCTATAAAATACACATCAGCAAGCTTATAGGTAAGACTTTTTTCGCTAGTAACATCTAAACCTAAGGATTTTTCTTTAAAAGAAGCTAAAGCAAACATCTCATTTAAAGCCCCACCATACTCACTCATAGAACTTACTGAAAAAAGATCATATTTTAAACTTGGCAAAACCTCTTTAACCTTTGCTAAAGTGTGAAATTGATGATGAGTGTAACAATGAATACAACGATAAGAAAATACCTCTATTAGAGAATTTTGTGCATTTGGGATAGGTGTTTTTAAAGCAATATACTCTTTACCCTCACTTAACGCATTTGCATTTATAGCAAAACTGAGCGTACAACAAACAATCAAAAAAATATTTTTTAAATTCAATTTTAACTCCTATATCATGATATTGCAATATAATTATATTGCAATATCATAAACATCAGGATTCAACCACACCTCCAGCATCTTTTCTTGATTGCTCACTAGATTGAACCATAATTCCTTTTGTATATTTCAACAGTTCCTCCCATTCTTTCTTTTGTAGCAAGATGCCTTTTTGAACACTCTCTTCGTAATTTTTTTCAATAATATCATGAGAAATACTTACATTCTCATCATTTCTGATTAAAGGATTTTTAGAAATTTCAATATAAAGCGCTCTTTCATCTAAATCACAAGGTATATTTTTCATTAAAATATCTGGAAAATCTTCATTATTTTTTATAAAGTATTCCACATACTGAGATTGCTTTATGTCATACCAATAAGCTTTAACATATAAATTTTTATTTGATAATCTTTTTAACTGAGAATACACAAAACACCTATTATAACATTTTGAAATTTTTATATTTAAAGAATTATATTGATTTAAAAAATCAAGTGCATACGCAATAATAATTTGAATATGACATAATATGCTATGATGATTAATATCAACACTTAAATACTCATTTGTAATGTTTAATGTTATATCTAAATTGTCGCTTTTCAAATAAGGCGCAGCTTTAAGAAAATTTGACAATCCATTTAATCCAGCCATTTGCATGTCAATAACCATAGATGCAATTAAATCAGCTTCTCCAAGATTTAATTTTAATCCATTATAAGCTTTAATACAAGCGGCTTTAAGTTCGTTTTTGGAAACATAAACATTATTATTAGATAAATCACAAACACTATGCTTATTTTTTGGCAATAATGGAAACATCCACTCATTAGCATGAATTTCATCCATTAAAGGTGCATTCTGAAACAATGTCACTTGAACCCATCTATCTGATCTTGGATCATACTTTGTTGCACCAAACATAGACAATTTAGCCCTTAAAAGATGCATAGGCAAAAAGTCTTTTGCTAAAACATTAGCTCTTATATCACCCATTACACAATTTCCCATAGTCCAAACTCTTCTAGCTATAGATGTAAAACAAGGGTTTTCTAATAAAAATTTACTTATATGTAAATAATCATCCTGATTTTTTAAAGCATTGTAAAATTTAACCACTTGCCTAGCAATATCTAAAGGTTGTTCTAGTTCATCTCCATTATCAACACCTCTTACTCCAAGCCTAGGCTCTTCTTTTTCTTCAGATATATACCAAAACCAATAATTATTTTCAGGATTTTCAAAATTAATACCTAAAGCCCAATCATATTTTTTCTCTATTACATTTTTAATTTCAGAAATTTTAACACCAGTAAGCTCTAATGGAGTTTCATCGATTGTCATCATTTTATCGTGTATATCAACTAATTCAGGATACAGTTCTAATAAACACGAAAGTACGATTTCTTGTGCTTCCAAAGAATATTTTTTTGTATATTCTACAAATTCCTCAATAACCATAGAAGCATTTATTTTTGTTTTTATTTCTTTTACTATATAAGAAAGCTCACTTGAAGCTATTTTGTTTAAATTATCTTGCCTTGAATCTATTGTTGTTATTTCTTTAAGATGTAAACTTGCTCTTTTTAAATAATCAATCAATTCTTTAGCCTTACTCATATCAAGCTTTTGTTGCATAACTTTTGACAAAGCTAATTCTCTTTGATAAAGCCAATTATCAACAACTTTTGGGTGTTTAATCAAATAAGGAGCCATACCAAGTCCAGTAGCATTTCCCACACCTAAATATCTTTGAATATCTCTATCAAGTTCTACAGCTTTATCTCCACCACGCTGTTTGGCTATATAATTTACCCAATCTAAACTAAATTGCCTTACAATATAAACAGCACACATTTCAGCAGAAAATGACTGAGAAAAATCTCCATTTTTTTGCAGATTATCAAAATCAGAAATTCCAAATTTTCCACTTCCATATACAGCTGTGGTTCTTAATATATAACCAACTTTAGCTAGTTCATCTAAATCAGGTTGTTTTCCATTAGCTAAAGAATTAACAATATATTCAAAAATTCTTACACTTTTATTAGCCCTTGCTAAAACAAAAGCATTGTTAAAATTTCTACCAGCTTCTTGCAGTGGAACATTTTCTTTTAAAACAGTCAATAATCCACTGTCAATCTCTCCATTTACAAAAGTAAAAGTAACATCCCACTTATTTGCTATAACTCTATCATTTCTTTCTTCATCTTTTATATAATTAGCAAATATAACAAGATGATATATTCCATGAGGTGTTCTAACTTGATATATTACATCACCAAATCCTTTATCATCTAAATCCCATAAAATATTTTTTAATACCCATTTTTCTTGAGCAATTTTCCTCATCAAAGTTCTAGTAAAACTAAGTCTAGATGGGTGCATAGAGCCTAGTCTTTCTAAAGACATGACTTCTTGTGGACTTCTTAATTTCATATCATTTTTCATTTTGTCTCCTTTTTTGTATTAACGTAAATTTTGCTCATCTGCCATTTTAATTGCAATCTGTATAGAGTTCCATAAGGTTGGTAATAATATAAATGAAACAGGCACAGCAGTAATTACTATAAATGATTGTAAAGCCGAAATTCCCCCCTGTCCGATAGATATTAAAATAATTGCCAATACCCCCATTAAAATTCCCCAAAAAGCTCTAAGAAGCTTACTAGGTTCAGTGTTCCCACTAACAATAACACTCATAGTATAAGTCATAGAATCACCAGTTGTAATAATAAAAATAGCTGCTAATATCAAAAATAATGCTGAAATAAATGTTGACAATGGCAATGACTGTGTTATTGCTATTAACGCAGCAGGTATATTAAAACCTTTAAAAGCAGAGCTTATGCTGCCTGGATTTTCTATTTCAAAATACAATCCTGTTCCACCAACAATAGTAAACCAAAACATTGTAATAATTGGTGCGCAAATACTTACAGCTATAATAAGCTCTCTTAAAGTCCTACCTCTTGAAATTCTAGCAATAAAGATAGCCAATACTGGACCATATCCTAAAAACCACCCCCAAAAAAACAAAGTCCAAGATGCAAGCCAAACAGTATCTTCTCTATAAGTAGCCATAGGTATAAAATTTTGTATCAAAGTTCCAACACCTTGAACATAAACATCCAAAATAAATTTTGTAGGACCAAAAATAAAAATAAAAAACATCAAACCTACAGCTAAAATAACATTCCATTTACTAAGAATTTGAATGCCTTTTGCTAAACCTCTAAGTGAAGATATAGTATAAACTAAAATAGCCAAAATAATAATACTCATTTGAGTGATTATATTATCTGGTATTTGAAAAATCATATTTAGTGCATAAGAAATTTGCAAACCTAAAAATCCTATAGGTCCTATAGTACCAGCAGCAACAGCCACAATACAAAAAGCATCTATTAAAGAACCAATCCATCCGTGTATAACTTTATCACCAAAAATAGGATAAAGAATAGTTCTAGGTCTTAAAGGAAGGCCTTTTTCATAGTGTAAATACATTAGCACTATTGTGGTAATAGTTCCAGAAACAGCCCAAGATAAAAAACTCCAATGCATGTAAGATTGCGCTAGAGCTTCTGTGATTTTTTGAAAAATATTACTAGTATTTCCAAATACAGGAGATGGAGAAACAAAATGAGCTATAGGCTCTCCAGCAGCCCAAAAAACACCTCCGCCTGCAAGTAAAGTACACATAATAATAGATATCCATTGAAATGTACTCATTTCAGGATTTTTAATATTACCCAAAACTACGCCGCCTGTTCTTCCCCAACTAAGCCCGATCCCAATAATAAAAGTCAAAAGTAGTAAAATTTGCCAATAAGCACCAAAGTATTTTGCTGAGACATTAAAACCAAACTCAACGATCGCACTAAGTAACTTTGAATCAATTAAAGCTATTACAACAAATATCATCAAAAATCCACTACTACAAATTAAAGTCAACTTATCAATACGAGTATTGTTTTTAGGAGCACTGTTTAACATTTTAACTCCTTAGCAAGTTTGAGCTTTTAAGCCATCTTGTAAAAAATGAAGCCAATTAAGACCCATGATTTTTTTTACATCATTCTCAGAAAACCCATAATTAATCAATCCTTTATAAATATTATATAAGCCACTAGAATCATTAAACCAAGACACATTTTTAGGCCATGTGGAATTAGTAGCACTACCTTCGCCATAATCTTTTATCTTAGACCATCTACCATTGCGCATCCATTCTAATACATCTAATGGTTGATTTAAACATAAATCACTTCCTATACCTATATGATCAACCCCTATCATATCTGCCAAATCAGCACTCATTTTACAAAAATCATCCAATGTACAATCACTTCCATTTGGCAAATGAAAAGGATATAAAGACAAACCTATCAAACCTTTTCTCTTAGCTAAAGCTTTTATCACCTCATCGCTTTTATTTCGCAATCCATTGTGCGCAAATTTAGGATTAGCATGAGATATACATATAGGGCGAGACGATATGTCAATAGCTTCCAATGTTGATCTATCACTACTATGAGACATATCAACAATCATACCAACCCTATTCATTTCTTCAATCGCTTGTTTGCCAAAGCGAGTAATACCACTGTCGTTTTTTTCATAACAACCAGTAGCCAATAAGCTTTGATTATTATAAGTTAGCTGCATAATCAACAAACCAAGCTGTCTCATAACAGATATTAACCCTATTTCATCATCAATCAAAGAACAATTTTGCGCTCCAAAAAAAATCCCTACCTTATTTTGAGCTTTTGCTTTTAAAATATCTTCGCTTGAAAAAACAGGCAATATATATTCATTAAATTCTTCAAAAAATCTATGCCACTGGGCAAATCTAGTGAGTGTTTCTCTAGCATTTTCATGATATACTAAAGTAACATGCACAGCACTAACACCACTTGATTTTAAAAATTTAAAATATTCTTTATCCCATTTGCAATATTGCAAACCATCTATAATGATATCTTTCCCAAACATAACCACCTCCTTTTTGTAAACAACATTTAATAAGCTTTTACATAAGTTGTTTTTACAACTGTGTAAAATTCCTTCGCATAAGAACCTTGCTCTCTTGGACCAAAGCTAGATTCTTTTCTGCCTCCAAAAGGTACATGATAATCTGTTCCAGCTGTAGGAAGATTAATCATAACACAACCACTTTTTGCTTCTTTTTTAAATATGTTTGCATTTTTTAAACTCGATGTTACAATCCCTGAAGTCAATCCAAAACGAGTACCATTATTAAGCGCAACAGCTTCTTGTAAATCTTTTGCTTTAATCACACATGCTAATGGAGCAAAAATTTCTTCCTGATTAACATCCCAATCATTTTTAGTATTAATAAATAAAGTAGGAGACATATAGTAACCATTTTTATCAAGTGATAATTTTTTACCACCAAATACCAATTCCGCTCCAAGATCTTTAGCTCTTTGAACCCATTTGAAATTAGATTCAAATTGTTTATTATCGGCTACTGGTCCCATAAAAATTCCATCATCTAAGCAATGGCCAACCTTTAATGTTTTCATTCTAGAAACCATTTTCTCAACAAAAGCATCGTGAATACTTTCTATAACAATCAAACGAGAACTTGCTGTGCATTTTTGTCCAGTACCTGAAAAAGCTCCTGCAATAGCACACTCAACAGCAAGATCAAGATCTGCATCATCCATAACAACTAAGGCATTTTTACTACCCATTTCTAATTGACATTTAACAAAATTTGCAGCCGTAGCACGTGCTATTTTTCTACCAACATCAACAGATCCAGTAAAAGAAAGTGCGTTGATATTTCTAGAATTAATAATAGTCTCACCAACTTCTCCACCACTACCTAAAACTAAATTAAATACACCGCTTGGCAATCCATGCTCATGAATAATCTCAGCCAAAGCTACAGCAGAAGCTGGAGTGGTATTAGCTGGTTTCCATACTATACTATTACCAAAACAAAGAGCAGGAGCTATTTTCCAAGAAGCTGTTGCAATAGGGAAATTCCAAGGAGAAATAATACCAACAACACCAACAGCCTCTCTTGTAATCTCAACATCAACACCACTTCTTACAGACGCTGCATTTTCCCCAATTTGTCTTAATACTTCAGCTGCATAATATTGAAAAAATTGACCTGATCTAAACGCTTCTCCTTTTCCTTCTATTTTTGTTTTTCCTTCTTCTAAAGATATGATTTTTCCAATCTCATCACTTCTATTCATTAAAGATTCACCGATTTTATAAAGCAAATTTGCCTTTTCTTCTAAAGGAGTTTTTTCCCAAGAAACTTGAGCCTCTTTAGCAGCATCAATAGCTAGCTCTACTTGTTTTTTATCAGCCTGTGCTACATCCCCTAGATCATTATCAATATCAGATGGATTAATATTTTTTATAGTATTAACACCCTCTACCCATTGACCATTAATATATAAACCCTTAGTACAATCTAACATTTTATCTCCTTTATAATTTTAATTATGAGTTTGCGCATAAACTACAAATTCAACCAGCATTTCTTCTCTAGCCAAACCAGAAACAATAAATGCAGCTCTATTTGGATAAACTGTATTGAAATAGGTTGAATATATCGAATTTACAAATTTTAAATCTTCTCTTTTTGTAACATAAATTAAAATCTGTAACACATCATCTAATTTAGAACCAGCACATTCTAAAGTATGAATAAGATTTGAAAAAACTTGCTTGGTTTGCGCTTCTATACCACCAGTAACAACCTCTCCATTTTTATCAATAGGAATTTGTGCTGTATATAAAATATTATTTGATACAACCGCCCATTCTAATGGAGATTTTGAGGGGAATAATTTTGTTTTAACCGCTATTTTACTTGACATACAACTCCTTTTTGTATTGTTATATTTTCAAGTCTATAGGAAAAAAACTTAATAAATACTTAATGCCGACAATAAATATATTATATATTTTCTTACCTTGAAAAAACATGTAAATATGTGAATATTGGTAAATATATTTAAAAGATATCCCTATAATTAAAACATCAAATAAGTTAGTAAGGTAGTTTTAGTTGTAAAATTGAATATATACTTATTATATGATTATATCAAATCAAATATTGTTTAACAAAATTCTCAAAATAATCAATAATGTCATCAACATATTCCAAAGCTTTTTCTGTGTTTTTTTGATACACAGCTTTTAATATATTCTTGTGTTTTTCTTTTACAATATCATGTTGACTATTTTGAGCATAGCGATACCAAAATCTCCTTGAAATCCCTTGCACATTTCTCAATTCTTCGTAAATAAAATAATTTTTAGAAGCTTTAGCTAATACATCTTGTCTTTTATCAAGCCATGATAAAAAATTTATTTCATCGTAATTTTCAATTTCATTTAAAAGTTCATTTATAGCTTTTTTATCATCCTCAGTAAGTCTTTTTATAGCACATTCTATACAAAGTTTCAAAATAACTCTTCTTACTTCCAAAAGTTGCATTTGTAAAGAAGCATTCATTTGTGGAACCATTATTCCTGCTTTTGATATATTCACCAAATAACGTTTTGAAAGCAACAATAATGCTTCTCTTACAGGCGTACGTCCAACATCAAGCATATTTGCTATGCCCTGTTCTGTCAAAATACTACCAGGCTCTATTTCACAAAAAACTATTCTTCTTTCTAATTCATTATATACTTGTTCGGCTAAAGTTTTATTTTTCACTTTTTTCATGTAATTTCCAAATATAAAATAAAAATTATAGAATAATATCTAATTATTAATGTATTTAAGACAGAATATTAATGATTAAAATTCATATTTGATATTCAATTTACTTTAAATATAATGTATTATAAAAAACAAAAAAAGGATTTTAAATGCAAATACGAATTTATTATGAAGATACCGATGCAGGTGGAGTGGTATATCATAGCAACTACTTAAAATTTTGCGAAAGAGCAAGAAGTGAGATATTTTTTCAAAAAAATGCAAAAATTTTTGACAAAAGCACAGGGCATTTTCTACTTACAAAAGCAAATTGTAACTTTTTAAAACCCGCTAAACTTGGAGATCTTATAGAAGTAAAAACATTTATCACAAAGCTTAAAAAAGCTTCAGTTTATATAAAACAAGAGATTTACAAAGAAAACACCAAACTTTTTGAGGCTGAATTTACCCTAGCTTTTTTAAAAAATGAAAAAGTAGCCCCTATAGATGAGGCTATAGCTAGGGTTTTTACTGATTTTGCAAAGGAGTAAAACCTAAGCCTTGCGAACGAATAATCTTAACCTTATAGTCAAATTGATTATCATTTAAACTCTCATCGAAAATTCTCTGAGAGTCTTTATCTAAAAACTGCGTATAAAAATAATCAAGGCCCACGCTAGTTGCATACGCTATCCAGTTGTAATTAATATTTTGCGAAAAAAGCTCATTAAGATAGCTTAGAGTTTGATCCTCATTAGAAATGGAATTTGCTAGCAAAAGTTTTTTTCTATCGTTAATTTGCGTTAAACTTAGCAAAATAGGATTATAATTAATCTGAGTTGATAATAACACAAAAGGCTCTATATCATAAGTTCTTATTTGTGAGCTTATAAGCGCTGTTTTAATCAAAGAAGTATTTAAAATAATACTAGAATCTTGAAAACTTCTATTTTGATTTAAAATACTTCTAAAATCAAATTTAGAACTATTAATAGTATAAATTTTCTCACTACCATTACCTGCGTTTAAAACATTCTCATCTAAGCGATTTGCCAAAGGTGTTCCATCTGAAAAAATAATATTTTTACCATTTGAATATTCTAAAAGTTTTTGAATTTGTTTTTGATAGTCTATGCTTCCAAAATACACATTTTCATTTTGCGTATCAAAATTTCTTTTATGTGCAGTAGGAATAAAAACTTTTACATTAGAATCAAGGCTTTCTTTTAATAAATTTTTCACACCTTTATCTGTAAAACCTGCGATGATGTAATTAAATTTCTCATCTTGAGCTTGCTTAAAAGCTTTAGTTATCTTGTTCTCATCTTCTGTGCCTATTAAAAACACCTTTACTTTTATTTGCGCTCTTTGTCTTAATAAATACGCTATGCTTGAATTTATAATAGTGTTAGAATAGCTTTTAATCGTTTGCTCAGGTATAATAATAGCTAATTTTACACTAGCATTTTTTTGAATTCTTTTTTCAAAATCTATGATGGAATTTAAAAGTTTAGTATAGATATTAACCAAAAGTTCATTTGCATTATCATTGTTAAATCTTGATAAGAAATTGAAATAAAGTCCTGTTTCTAACAAAGTAAATAAACAATCATTATCACAATTTTGAAATTCTAAATTAGGATAAAAAGACTCACTAGGTTCTATGGGCGATGGTTTTTGCTCTTTCGCAAAAGCACTTAAAGTTAAAACAAAACTCATCATCAAACAAACTAAACTTTTTCTCATAAATAACCTTTTATTTTTTTAATATCTTCTATAAATTCAGCATAAAAGCTAGGATTTTTACTCAAAAAATTCAAATCATAACTTGGCAAAAGCAAAGCATTATTAAAACGCATACATTGCCCTTTGTATTTTTGAAAGTTCTCAAAACCCAAACTTACAAAAGCTTCTTGACCAAGACATAAAATAATCTTTGCTTTTACAAAATCAAGCTCGTTATAAAAATACGGCAAGCATAATTTTAGTGCTTGATCATCTATTTTAAAATTACTAAAACATTTAAACATATAAGAAAAATATATCTCATCTTCTTTTAAATTTAAAAGCTCTTTGCATAATCTTAAAAACTCTTGTTTGTTTTTAGAAGCAAAAAACTTTCCACTTTCGTTTTCTTCTTTATCAATAAAAGCTTGATAAATCAGAATTTTAGCATTTTTGGCTTCTTTTTCTATTAAACTATACTTTCTTAATTTAGAAAAATGACAAAGATTGCAAGTTTTTACTCTTTCGTTTAATTCTTTAAAACTTAAGTTAAAATGTCTAATTTGCTTTTGTTCATCAAAGTATTCATAACCAAAAGCTTTTAGATAATACAAACTGCGTTTATTCATCACATCAATGCTTCTAAATTTTCACCCTCTAAACGATAAGTTCTCCACTCACTCATATGTCTTGCATTTAACTTGGTATAAAATTCAATCCCCAAATCATTATCATTTAAACAAACCCACTCTAAGCGTTTAAGATTTTTTTCTTTGCAAATTTGCGCTAGATATTTAAAAACAGCTCTAGCATAACCTTTTTTTCTATATTTTGGCTGTATGTAAATATCTTCTAGGTATAATCCACCCAAACCCCAAAAAGATGAAAAAGTAAAATAATACATCACATAGCCTATTATCTCGCCATCAACCTTTAGGCTCAAAGCCTTAGCATATTCATGTTTAAAAAATGATTCTTCAAGTTCTTTGCTTGTGCATTTTACATCTTCAAGCATATTTTCATGAATAGCAAGTTCTTTGAGTAATTCTAAAATTTTTTCCAAATCTTCTTTTTTACTCTCACAAATTTCAAAAGCCATTATTTTTCCTTAGTTTACAAAATAAAATCAAAATTTAGCAAAAAGTTTTAAAATAACTCTTAATTAAAAGCAGATTTAAGTAAGATTTTGCTAACATACTCGCTTATTATTTTGTTTTTTATTTTAAGTTAAGGAAAAAATATGAAAAGAACATATCAACCACATAAAACTCCTAAAAAAAGAACTCACGGCTTTCGTGTACGCATGAAGAGCAAAAATGGTCGCAAAGTGATCAATGCTAGACGTGCTAAAGGTAGAAAAAGATTAGCGGTATAAAAGATTTTCTAAGTATTAACGACTTAGGAGAGTTTGCAGCAATTTATAAAGAAGGTAAAAAATGGCATTGCGAAGGCATGATCATCTTTTACTCTTTAAGCGAAGAAAAAAAATTCGCCGTTGTTGCTAGTAAAAAAGTTGGAAAAGCTGTTATAAGAAATAGAGCCAAAAGGCTCTTAAGATCAGCTTTTTTTCAGGTTAAAAATCAAGTTGAAAACGGAAAATACATACTTGTAGCCAAAACGAGTATCACTGAAATTCCTTTTTTAAAATTAGAAAAAAACTTGAAATGGGGTTTGAAAAAAATAGGATGCATAAAATAGTTTGTCTAAAACTTATCAGATTTTATCAACTCTTTATCAGTCCTTTTAAACCACAATGCTGTAGGTATTACCCAAGTTGCTCTGAATATGCCTTATGGCAATTTAAAAAAAATAATATTTTTAAAGCATTTGGTGCAGTTTTTTTAAGAATTTTAAAATGCAATCCGTTTTTTAAAGGTGGTATTGATTATCCTAAAATACGCAAGAATAATCTAAACTCAGGTATATGTTTTAAACCTAGTTTTAATGCTTTAAAACAACTCAATTATCTTTATATCCCTTGCAACGATAATCAATTTTTTTTAATTAAGATTATATTTCCAAAGGACAATCCGTGTCAGAAAATTTATCTCAACAAAAACGCATATTAATTGCTGTTGTATTATCATTTTTATTTTTTGTAGTTTATGATTATTTTTTTATACCCAAAGCTCCGCAAACTGAGCAAAATATCACTCAAATAGAACAAAACAACTCAGCTCCACAAAGCACTACAAGTACTAACTCTCAAGCTCCAAAAACAGAACTTAGCGTTAATCAAAAAGAAGAAATAGCAGTTGTTAAAAGTGAACATTTTGAAGCACATATTGACTCTTTAGGTAGGATAGCTAAATTTTATCTAAGTGATGAAAAATACAAAGATGAAAATGGCAAAAGTATTAATCTAGTAGATACTTCTTTATCACCTTTACCATTAGAAATAAGATTTAGTGATGCAAAAATCAATCAAGAGGCATTTAATACACCATATACCACAAGTCAAAAAACTATCAATGTCAGCGATGAAAACACAACCTTGATCCTTACTCAAAATTTAAATGATTTAGTAGTAACTAAAAAAATCACTTTCCATAAACATGGAAACTATGATTTAGAGGTTAATCTAAGCAAAGATGCAACTTATTTTATCACCCCAGGTTATCGTCCAAATATAGCAGTTGATAGCTATACAGTACATGGGGTTTTGATCTTAGATAAAGATGATAAAATCACAATGTTAGAAGATGGCGATGTAGAAAATGATGAAAGTTTTTCTAATGTAACCCTTATGGCGGCTTCAGATCGCTATTATAGTGCTTTCTTTTATAATTTTGAAAAACCACTCAATGCTGTAGTTACTAAAGATAATCACGAAAATTCTATCGTTTTTGCAAGTGCGACAAATACTTTTAAGGCAAGCGGTTATGTTGGCTCAAAAGAGCATGAAATTTTAAGAAGCATTCATACGGATTTAGATGATGTTGTGGAATATGGTTGGTTTACTTTTATAGCTAAGCCTATGTTTGAATTTTTAAATTTCTTACATGGCTACATGGGCAACTGGGGTTGGGCTATTGTAGTGATGACTTTAATTGTGCGCATTATTCTTTTCCCACTTACTTACAAATCAATGATTTCTATGAATAAACTCAAAGATTTAGCGCCTAAAATGAAAGAAATCAGAGAACGTTATAAAGGCGATCCGCAAAAGATGAATTTGCACATGATGGAACTTTATAAAAAACATGGTGCAAATCCTATGAGCGGATGTTTACCAATACTCATTCAAATTCCAATTTTCTTTGCAATTTATAGAGTTTTACTAAATGCTATAGAGCTAAAAGCTGCACCATGGGCTTTTTGGATTACAGATTTATCTGTGATGGATCCATGGTTTATCTTACCTATATTTATGGGTCTAACTATGTTTATCCAGCAACTTATCACACCAATGGCTATACAAGATCCTATGCAAGAAAAGATTATGAAATTTTTACCATTAATTTTCACTTTCTTCTTCTTAACCTTCCCAGCAGGTTTAACTTTATATTGGTGTGTAAATAATATATGCTCACTTATTCAACAAGTGATTGTAAATAAACTTTTCAAAAACCACAAAAAAGAGGAAATAGCTAAACATGAACATAGAAGCTAAAGACTTACAAACTGCACTCATAGAAGCCTCAAAACAACTTGAGTGCTCTGTGATTGATCTAGAATATGAAGTTATTCAACATGCTAAAGCAGGATTTTTTGGTTTGTTTAGAAAAAATGCTATTATTTGTATTAAAGGACGCAAAAAAACCAAAAAACCTCATCAAGAAAAAGCTAAAAAAAATCAAAACGAGAATTTTAGCAAACATTCACAAAAAAATCTTGAAAAAAATGAACACTACAAAGAACACAGAGAAAGTTTTCAAAAACCACTTGAAGCCAATGCTCCAACTAAAGAACATTATAAAGTAAAAAATGATGCTATTTTTGATTCATTTCATAAAGAATCACCAGAAGAAAAAAATATCGCTTCTTATATTGATGAGATAAAAATTTCACTAGAAAATTTACTGGCAACTTTTGATTTTGATATCAAGGTTGTACAAGTTAGTGTTTGGGACGAAAATTGTGTATTGATAAAACTTGATGGAGAAGATGCAGCTTTACTTATAGGCAAAGAAGCCCATAGATATAAGGCTTTTTCATATTTACTTTATAACTGGCTTAGCGCTAAATATAAAATTCAGCCAAGACTAGAAATCGCTCAATTTTTAGAAAATCAAACCCAAGCTATAGAAAATTATTTAAAAATTCTTATAGAAAAAGTAGAGAGTACAGGAAGAGTCCAAACAAAGCCTTTAGATGGAATTTGGCTAAAACTTGCATTAGAAAAATTAAGAGAACGTTTTCCTGATAAATATGTAGCTATTAAACAAAATGACGATCAAAGATACATCGTTGTAAATGATTTTTTGAAGAAAAATGAATGAATGACACTATAGCTGCTATAGCCACAGCCCATGGAGTGGGCTCTATAAGTATCATTAGAGTAAGTGGGGAGAAAGCTTTAGAGCTTGCATTGAAAATTACCCACAAAAAAGAATTAACGCCCCGCTATGCGCACTTGTGCAAACTTTATAAAAACAACAATGACTTCTTAGATGAAGCTTTAGTGATTTATTTTAAAGCACCCTACTCTTTTACAGGAGAAGATATAGTAGAATTTCAACTTCATGGGGGTTTTTCTTTGAGTGAAATTTTACTTGATGAGTTTATTTTAGCAGGAGCGCGTCTTGCTAGCCCTGGAGAATTTAGCAAAAGAGCTTGTTTAAATGGCAAAATGGATCTTTTAAAAGCTTTAAGTATACAAGATGTCATCATGTCAAAATCAGCAAGTGCTGCAAATATCATAGCAAAAAACATTAAAGGTGATTTAAGTAAATTTTTAAATACCATTAGAATGGATCTTGTTCAAACCCTTGCTTTTGTAGAAACTAGTATTGATTATGCAGATGATGACTTACCACAAGATTTACTTGATCAAATCATTACCATGTGTGAAAAAAATTCAAAACTTTTACGCGATATAGTAGATATTTCTTTAAGTAAAAAAGGACTTATAGAAGGCTTTAAAGTTGCTATTATCGGTAAACCAAATGCAGGAAAAAGCTCATTATTAAATTCACTTTTAGCATTTGATAGAGCTATTGTTTCTAATATTGCAGGTACCACAAGAGATCGTATCGAGGAAAGCTTGAAAATAGGCTCACATTTAATCAAAATTATCGACACAGCAGGTATAAGAAATGCAGATGATGAGATAGAAAAAATCGGGGTTAATTTAAGTTATGAAAGCATTAAAGAAGCAGATATTATCATAGCTGTTTTTGATGGATCTAAAGAATTTGAAGAAGAAGATGAGCGTATTTTACAAGCTTTAAAAAATTGTGATAAAAAAATCATTTATGTTTTAAACAAAAGCGATCTGACTACCAAATTTAAACATGAAATTAGTACTTCTTGTATACGCATTTGTGCTCAAGAAAACACCCAAGCCATTAAGGAAAATTTAAATGAATACTTAAATACTTTAGATGGCGATGGAATGCTAATTAGCAATACCTTAATACTCAATGCTTGCAAGAATGCTAGCGAAGCTATTTTGCGCGCAAGGGATTTATTAAAAGAAAGTTCTTTAGAACTTTTTGCTTTTGAACTAAATTTAGCCATAGGAGAGATAGCTCAATTTACAAAAGATTTTGAAAAAGATGAAATTTTAGATGCTATGTTTAGTAATTTTTGTTTAGGTAAATAAAAAGGAGAGAAAATGGATAAAGAAATTATAAAACAACACAAAATTAGTGACGAAGAATATCAAGAAATTTTAAATATACTAGGCAGAAAGCCTAATCTACTAGAGCTTGGAGTAATTTCTGCTATGTGGAGCGAGCATTGCTCATATAAATCAAGCAAAAAATACCTTAATGGCTTTCCAACCAAGGCTCCTTGGGTAATCCAAGGTCCTGGTGAAAACGCTGGGGTGATAGATATAGGCAAAGGAATGGCAGCTGTATTTAAAATAGAAAGTCACAATCACCCAAGCTTTATAGAGCCATTTGCAGGTGCAGCAACAGGTGTGGGTGGAATTTTACGTGATGTTTTTACCATGGGCGCAAGAGTTGTTGCAGGTATGAATTCTTTAAAATTTGGCAACATCCACGATAAAAAAATAGGCAAACATCAAAAATATTTAGTTAAAGGTGTAGTAAGTGGAATTTCACACTATGGTAATTGCATGGGTGTGCCTACTATTGGTGGAGAATGTGCTTTTGATGAATGTTTTAATGGAAATATTTTAGTTAATGCTTTTGCACTTGGAACTTGCAAAATCGAAGATATCTTTTATGCAAAAGCTGAAGGTATAGGAAATCCTGTAATTTATGTGGGTTCAAAAACTGGTCGCGACGGGCTTGGCGGAGCTGTAATGGCAAGTGATAGCTTTAATGAATCTAGTAAAAGCTTAAGACCAACCGTGCAAATTGGCGATCCATTTGCTGAAAAATTGCTAATGGAGGCTTGTTTAGAACTTTTCAAAACTGATTATATAGTTGGAATTCAAGATATGGGTGCAGCAGGACTTACTTCAAGCTCTTTTGAAATGGCAGGACGCAGTGGTAGCGGTATGAAACTTTATCTTGACAAAACTCCTATGAGAGAAGAAGGTATGACTCCTTATGAGTTAATGCTAAGTGAATCTCAAGAAAGAATGCTAATTTGTGCTAAAAAAGGCTATGAAGAAAAAGTTATTGAAATTTTTAACAAATGGGGGCTTGATGCAGCTATTATAGGCGAAGTTACCGATACTGGCAAAATGGAACTATTTTGGCATGATGAATTAGTTGGCTTAATCCCTATTGAACCACTAAGCGAAAAAGCACCTATATTTGATAGACCTGTGGCTAAACCAAAGTACCTAGATGAGATAAAAAACTATCAATTTAAGCTCAACATTCCTACCCAAGAAGCATTTGAAAAACTCCTTGCAGATGAAAATGTTAGCAATAAAGCTTATATTTATGAACAATTTGACTCAAGCGTACAAACCAATACTTTAAAAAGCAATGGAGCTTTAGGGGCCAATAGCATTAGAATCAAAGAAAACAATTGCTTACTTTCTATGGCCATTGAGTGCAACTCAAGATTAAACTATGTAAATCCAAAAATCGGCGCAGCAGCAGCTGTTGCAAGTGCAGGAAGAAAAATAGCATGCTCAGGAGCTAGACCTTTAGCAATTAGCGATTGTTTAAATTATGGTAACCCACAAAACCCTGAAGTAATGTGGCAATTTGCCCAAGGTTGTGAAGGTATTAAACTAGCTTGTAAAGAACTCAATACACCTGTAGTAAGCGGAAATGTTTCTTTATATAATGAAACCGATGGAGTAAGTATTTTTCCAAGTCCAACCATAGCTTGTGTTGGAGTAAATGAAAAAGCAGAAAATGTTTTAAAATCATATTTTAGTAAAGATACTAGCGCTATTTATCTACTTGGAGAAAGCAAAGGTAGTTTTGGTGGATCTTTAATTGCTAAAGTGCTAGATCAAAAAGTAGCAGGAGAGCTTGAAGATATAGATTTTAACGCAGAATTAAAACTATGGGATTTCCTATTAAAAGCAAACGAAGCAAAATTACTTGATTGTGCTAATAGCATAGGCATAGGTGGTCTTGCTATTACCTTAGCTAAAATGAGTGCAAAGGCAAATTTAGGTATTGAAGTAAAAACTAATTTTGAAGATAAGAGTTTTATTTTCGAAGAAAGTCCAACAAGAGTTATAGTTGGTGTTAAAAATGAAGAAAAATTTATCAAATTTGCAAATGAAATGGGAATTAAATTTGCAAAACTTGGAAATTTAACTGAAAAAGATTTCATTTTAGATGATATTAAGATATCTTTAGCAAAACTACAAACAATTTATTTTGATAAATTTAATGAGTATTTAGGATAAAAATGCTTTTTGTTTTACTCGTATTGGCAATTTTGGCATTTTATTGGTATTATAAAACATGGGGTAAAGATGATCTTTTAGGCTCTTTTAAAAAAGGAGCTAAAAGTTTCTCTCAAGGTTTTAAACAAGGCTATCACGAAGAAAGAATTGATGGATTTAAAAGAAGATTAAACTACTATGTTATAGCACTTTTAGCAAAAATAGCAAAAAGTGATGGCAGAGTTAGTGAAAATGAAGCTAATATGATCTCACAAATTCTTGATTACAATGCCAAAGATTCAAGAGAAAGAGAATTTTTAAAACAAAGTTTTAATGAACACAAAAACACCTTAAATGACACCTATGAAGTAGCCAAAGAACTCATCAAGGAAGTACCTTTACCTCAACAAGAAAGAATTAATATATTAAATGTTTTGGTCGCAATGGCCTTGATTGATGGAGAACTTAACAGCACTAAAAATGATGTATTAAAAGCCATTGTCAAAGCATTTAATCTTGATGTAAATATACTTGAGAGACTTCTAAATTCTATGCAAACTCAAAAGGTAGGTATGAATTTGCAAAAAGCATGCGAGGTCTTAGGTGTAAGCGAAAATGTAAATTTACAAGAGCTTAAAAAACGCTATAGAGAACTTGCTAAAAAATATCATCCTGATATTTTAAACGCAAACAACAGCGATGAAGCAAAAATAAAAGAAGGTGTAAAAAAATTTCAAGAAGTTAATGAATCTTATGAATTTTTAAAACAATATATAGAAAGGAAAAATCAATGAAAGCACTAATTAGTGTCAGTGATAAAGAAGGAGTAGTAGAATTTGCTAGTGAGCTTGCAAAATTAGGTTTTGAGCTTTTATCTACTGGAGGCACTTATAAGCTTTTAAAAGAAAACAACCTGCAAGTACAAGAAGTTAGTGATTTTACTCAAAGTCCTGAAATGTTTGAAGGGCGTGTAAAAACCTTACACCCAAAAATTCATGGCGGAATTTTGTACAAAAGAGAAGATGAAAGCCACCAAAAGCAAGCTAAAGAGCATAATATAGAAAGCATAGACTTACTTTGTGTGAATTTATATCCTTTCAAAAAAACTACAATTTTAACCCAAGATTTTGATGAGATTGTAGAAAATATCGACATTGGTGGTCCTGCTATGATACGCAGTGGCGCAAAAAACTTTAAAAATGTCATTGTAGTTTGTGATATTTTAGACTATGATAAAATCATACAAGCTTTAAAAGATAATACTTTAGATCTTGATTTCAGAAGAGCTTTGATGATCAAAGCTTATGAGCATACAGCAAATTATGATGCTTATATAGCAAATTATATGAACGAGCGTTTTAATGGTGGTTTTGGAGCAAGTAAATTTATTGTAGGTCAAAAAGTGTTTGACACAAGATATGGAGAAAATCCTCACCAAAAAGGTGCTTTATATGAATTTGATGATTTTTTCACACACAATTTTACAACCTTAAAAGGTGAAGCAAGTTTTAACAATCTAACCGATATTAATGCAGCTTTAAATTTAGCAAGTGCTTTTGATAAAGCTCCAGCAGTAGCCATTGTAAAACATGCAAATGCTTGTGGTTTTGCTATAAAAGAAAACTTACTCCAAAGCTATATCCATGCGCTTAAATGCGATACCTTGAGTGCTTATGGAGGAGTTGTAGCTATCAATGGAACTTTAGATAAAGAATTAGCACAAAAAATCAATGAAATTTATATAGAAGTAATCATTGCAGCAAATGTAGACGATGATGCTTTGGAAGTTTTTAAAGATAAAAAACGTATTAAAATCTTTACACAAAAAGCGCCATTTTTAACTAGAGCTTATGATAAATATGATTTTAAACACATAAATGGTGGTTTTGTATATCAAGATAGCGATGAAGTTAAAGAAGATGAATTAAAAAATGCAGTATTAAAAAGCGAAAGAAAAGCTAATGAACAAGAATTAAAAGATCTTGAAATAGCTATGAAAATTGCTGCATTTACCAAATCAAATAACGTAGTTTATGTAAAAAATGGAGCTATGGTAGCCATTGGTATGGGCATGACAAGTCGTATCGATGCAGCTAAAGCAGCTATTAATAAAGCTAAGGAAATGGGGCTTGATTTAAATGGTTGTGTTTTAGCAAGCGAGGCTTTCTTTCCATTTAGAGATAGCATAGATGAGGCTAGTAAAATAGGTGTAAAGGCCATTATCGAACCAGGTGGAAGCATAAGAGATGAGGATATCATCCAAGCTGCCAATGAATATGGTATTGCATTATATTTTAGCGGTGTAAGACACTTTTTACATTAATACAAGGAGCTTCAAATGTTTAAAAGCATAGGCGCGAAGATATCTTTAGCAATGATTTCTACATTGCTAATTAGTTTTATTATCATGCAAATTATCTTACAAAAAGATTCTCAGCAAACGACCGATAGAATCAGCCGTGCACATTTAGATACCTTAAGTACTTCTGTTTTTCAAACATTAAGAATGGCAATGAATTTAGGTGACCCTGCTATTATAGAACAAGCTATAAAAGATGCTGGAGAAATTGAAGGCATAAAAGATATTAAAATTTATCCTTCAAAGGGCACAATTGAACTTTTTGAAATGCAAAAATATACAAAAAGTGATGAAAGTATCATCAACGAACAATTTAATAAGCCGCAAATACAAGCTGTTGAAATCAATAACAATCAAGGACATTATCTAAGACTTATACGCCCATTAATCGCTAATGAAAGTTGCTTAGCTTGTCATGCTAATGCTAAAGAAGGTGATGTTTTGGGTGTTATGGATATGTATAATGATTTAAAACATGTAGATGATGATTTGGCAAGCTCAGCTAGAACTTATATTATAATCTTTAGCATAGCTTTACTTTTTACTGTTTTTGCTGTGCTTTATATTTTAAAAATAGTTGTGGGTAATCCTGTTTTAGATCTTTTAAAACATGCTAAAGAATTAGCTAGCGGCGATGGAGATTTACGCGCAAGAATCAACATAAAAAGCACTGATGAAATAGGCAAAGCTTGCACCTACATCAACCAATTTATTGAAAAAATTCAAAATGCAGTGATTTCTACTAATGAAAATTCTCAAATGGTAGATAAACAATCTAAGCTTTTAAATACCAATGCACTTGATCTAGCAAATAGAACAAAAGAAGGTCACACAAAAACTGATGAATCTTATCATTTAAGTGAGCAAATTCATACAGAGTTGCAAGATCTTGCTGAGCTTTCAAACAATGCAAATAAAGCCAATACAAAATCTTTTGAAGTTTTAAACACCATGCTTGATTCATTAAATCAGGTAGTAGATAAAGTAAGAGTTGTTGCAGAAAATGAAGATGTTTTATCTCAAAAAGTTGAAGTTATGGAAAAACAAGCAGAAGAGATCAAAAAGGCTTCTGATATGATGGGAGAAATTGCTGATAAAACCAATCTTTTATCATTAAACGCAGGTATTGAAGCTGCACGTGCTGGAGAATTTGGTCGTGGTTTTTCAGTTATCGCTGAAGATGTAAGAAATCTTGCTCAAAGCTCAGAAGAATTTTTAAAAAATATTGCTATTGTCACCAAGCAATTAGTAGATAGTATTAATGAAGTTTCTAAAGAATTAAAACACAATGCTAAAGAAATTAATTCTTTAAACCAAGATGCAAAAGATCTTGTAGAAGGGACCAATGAAGTAAAAGTTTGCAATGAAAACGCAAGAGACTTAGCAAATGCTTGTATGCAAAAAATCTCAAGCACACAAGAAACTTTACAATCTTTACTTGATAAAATGCAAGAAACGGTAAAATTAAGCGATAAAAATGAAGAAATTTCAAAAATTTTGCTTGATGTTGCTCATGAGTTAAATGTAGTTTGTCAAAATTTAGAAGATGAATTAAAACATTTTCATGTATAAGGAGAATAAAAATGAGAAAAATAATCACATTAAGCATAGCAAGTTTAGCTGTTTTTAGTGGGTGTTCTGTGGCAAATTTAAGTGTTGATGATTTACAAAATAAAGAATTTACCATAAGTTCTTATGAAGCAAATGGAAAAAGCTACGAACTTCCTCAAAATACAAAAACAAGTATTAGTTTTGACAATAAAGACAAAAGGCTTTTTGGAGCAGCAGGATGTAATAGATTTTTTGGAAACTATAAAGATCAAGGAAGCAGCATAAAAATAGAAGACAATCTTGCTTCAACAAAAATGCTTTGTGATCAAGAATCTATGAAATTTGAAGACAATTTCCTAAGATACTTTAATGGAGAATTTAAAATCATTAACGATGATGAAGGAATTATTTTAGAAAATAAAAAAATGAAAGTTTATTTAAAATAAGCCTTAAGGCTTATTTTAAATGCTCTAATATATCCTCGCAAATCTTTCTAGGTTCTTTTGCTTTATAAATAGGTCTTCCAACCACAATAAAATCTGACAAATTATCCTTAGCACACTCTATATCAGCTACTCTTTTTTGATCATCTGAATTTTCTTTAAACGGACGAATTCCGGGCGTTAATGTAATAAATTTTGTACTTGTATTTTCTTTTATCAGCAAGCTTTCATATACTGAGCAAACCATACCATCAAGACCACTTTCATAACTAATTTTAGAAAAATCTTTAACAGCTTGTTTAATATCTTGTTTATACACACTAAAAAATTCTTGCTCATCAAAGCTAGTTAAAGCAGATACGGCAAGCACTAAAGGTCTTTTGCTTAAAGCATTTAAGCGCTCCATAATCATACACATAGCACTTTTACCTGCACTTGCATGGATATTAAACATATCTACATCAAGTTTAGCAAGTTCTTCACAAGCATCTGCCATAGTATTTGGTATATCATAAAGCTTTAAATCTAAAAATATTTTAAAATTATCCACTTTTTTAATCGCTTCTAAAAGCTTTACTCCATCTCTTAAATACGATCTAAGCCCTATTTTAACCCAAAGATCTAAACCTTTTAATTCCTTGGCTAAATTTATACACTCATCATAGCTTGCCACGTCAAAAGCCACGCAAAGTTTCATTGTGCTTCCTTGTTGATTTTATCTAATACTCCATTGATAAATTTAGGAGCATTGTCCCCTGCCATTTCTTTTGCAAGCTCTATAGCCTCGTTAATGATAATCGCTTTTTGTGTAGAAGTAAATAAAATCTCATAAGCACCTAAACGCAAAATGGCCTTTTCTATACTAGCTACTCCATCTAACTTATGCTCTTTCAAACACTCATTGATTTTCTCATCAAGCAAAGCGAGTTGCTCATTAATGCCATTATACAAATCTAGAGTGAATTTTCTTTGATCATTGCGAATTTTTTTCTCATCTAAAAATTCATTAATAAAATCTTTATTTTCTTGGTTTAGCTGTGCTGCATAAAGCAAAGAAACAATACTTTGTCTTACTTGGTGTCTAGTAGCCATTTTAAGCCTTAATTTTTTGGATTAAATTAAGCATTTCAACTACAGTAAGCATAGCTTCAAAACCTTTATTACCTGCTTTACTACCTGCTCTTTCTATGGCTTGCTCTAAAGTATCAGTTGTTAAAACCCCAAAACTTACAGGCACATTCGCCCCAAGTCCTACACTTGCGATCCCTTTAGTAGTTTCAGCTGCTACATAATCAAAATGTGGCGTACTTCCACGAATTACTGCTCCAACACAACAAATTCCATCAAATTTTTTACTCTCACAAGCTTGTTTTAACGCAAAAGGAATTTCAAAAGCACCTGGAACTAAAATAAGACTTAAGTTCTCTTCCTTACCCCCATGTCTTAAAAAAGCATCTTTAGCACCTTCAACTAAACGATCTGTGATAATATGATTAAATCTTGCATTAATAATTGCAATTTTCTCATCACCTTTTAAACTTAAATTTCCTTCTATTATCTTCATATTTTTCCTTTTTTAAATGATTTCTTGAATTTTTAAAAGTGTATTTACGCAGTTTTTAAGTCTTGAAAGATCAAGCATATTTGGTCCATCACATAAAGCCTTGCAAGGATCAATGTGTGTTTCAAAGAAAAATCCATCTACACCCACACTAGCAGCAGCTCTTGCTAAAGGCTCTACAAATTCACTTTTGCCTCCACTACTTCCACCATTTGCTCCTGGCATTTGCACACTATGAGTAGCATCAAAAACAACCGGAGCATATTTTCTCATGATAACCAAACTTCTCATATCTACAACTAAATTTCCATAACCAAAACTCGAACCTCTCTCAGCTACAAAAACCCCATTTTCTTTGGCTATTTCAAAACCTTCTTCGTTAATGCCTCTAGTTTGTAAAATTTTAGCTACGCTGTATTTAATGTCTTCAGGGTTTAAAAATTGCCCCTTTTTTACATTTACCTTAGCTTTTGTTTTAGCAGCAGCCACCAATAAATCAGTTTGCCTGCATAAAAAGGCTGGAATTTGTAAAACATCTACAACCTCAGCCGCAATACTTGCTTGAGAACTCTCATGAATATCAGTTAAAATTTGCATGCCAAATTTATCTTTCACTTTTTGCAAAATTTCCAAGCCTTTTTCAATGCCTGGCCCTCTAAAACTATTAATACTAGTTCTGTTTGCTTTATCAAAACTTGATTTAAAATAAAAATCAATTCTATCATCTTTTAAAAAGCATTCAAGCTCTTGTGCAACCTTAAAAACAAGCTCTTCATTTTCTATCACACAAGGCCCTGCTATTAGTATCATTTTTTTCATCATTTTTTCCTTGTTTTTTATTATTTTACTTTATTTTTATTATTTTCTTCAAGAGGAAAAACAAAATTTAAAATAATAGCTGTAATCCCACCTGCTGCAATCCCTGAAGAAAATAAAGTTTTAAACCACATTGGCATAAATTCTAAAATATCAGGATTATTAGAAACTCCAAGTCCTATACCCAAACTCATAGCTATAATGATAATAGAACGACGGTTTAAATTTTCTTTAGAGATAATCCTAACCCCCGTTGCAGCTATAGTACCAAACATCACTAAAGTTGCCCCACCTAAAATAGGTTCTGGAATTTGCAAAGTAATATCAGCCACAATAGGAAATAAACCCAAAATCATCAACATAAAAGCTACAATAAACCCTACATAGCGACTTGCAACACCTGTTAAAGCTATGACACCATTATTTTGCCCAAAACATGAGTTTGGAAAAGTATTAAAAAAGGCCGAAACAAAAGAATTAAAACCATTTGCCAAAACTCCACCTTTTAATCTTTTTGCATAAAGTTCGCCTTTAACTGGCTGATTTGAAACTTCACTAGTAGCACTAATATCACCAATTGTTTCTAAAGAAGTTACCATAAAAACCAAAATCAAAGGTAAAATGAGATTATAATCAATACTCAAACCATAATGCAAAGGATCAGGTAAAAACATTAAAGGTAAATTTTCATTAAAATTAAAGCTAAAATTTTCAAAAGTCATAGCCACTAAAAGCCCTATTATCATAGCTATAAATAAAGAAGAAATTCTTATATATGCATTATTAAAGCGATTTAAAATAATAATGCTAAAAATCACAACTCCGGCTAATAATAAATTTTGTAAAGAACCAAACTCACCACTTGCCTTAGCCGCAAATCCACCTCCTGCACTCACAAGACCAACATTAATCAAACTAAGACCTATAATCATCACTACTATACCTGAAACCAAAGGCGAAATCACTCTTCTAATAAAAGGTAAAATTTGAGAAATAATCATTTCAGTGGTAGAACAAAGCATTAAAGTGCCAAAAATAGCCCCAAGCATTGCTTCTTGTGATAAACCATTATTTTTTAAAACAAGCCCACCTAGTATAATAGGCGCAACAAAGTTAAAACTAGTCCCTTGAATAGATAAAAGTCCACTCCCTATAGGACCCCAAGTTTTAATCTGTAAAAGCGAAGCAACACCTGAAGCAAAAAGCGACATGCATATAATTCTAGCTGTATTAGTATCATCTATTCCAAGACCCTTACAAATTAATAAAGCAGGTGTAATCACAGCCACAAACATAGCCATTAAATGCACCAAAGCAGCAAAAAAAGCTTTAGCAAAAGGCGGTTTATCTTCTAAACCATAAATTAAATCTGTTTTATTTTCCATTTTTATTTCCTTTTGTTTGCTTACTAACCAAAATAATTCCTCCTATAATAATGCTAAAAATTCCTATAAAAACCATCAAACTAGGAAATTCATCTCCTAATAATATGCCCAAAAATAAAGTAAAAACTACATCTATATAACTAACCCCAGCAACAACTCCTGCCTTTTTTGCCACCCCATAAGCTTTGGTAACATGAATTTGATACATTGCTCCAAAAACACCCATTAAAATAATAAAAATCCAAGCTTTAAAACTAGGCATAACAAAAGGAGCAATTAAAAAATCAAGTTCTTTTATTTCATAAAAAGAACCTATAATCATAGACATTAAAGGCATTAAAGTACCAATTAAAACGAAAGATAAAGCTATAAAAGGTGCTGGATATGATTTTCTAAGCTCTCTTACGCTAGTTAGTGCCAAGGCTGCACAAAAACCACTTAAAATTCCCAAAATGCTATTTTTTAAATCAAAGCCTGAATGCATAGTACTATCTGCAAAAGGCTGACAAATTAACAATACTCCTATAAAAGCAATCAAAATCCCAAAACAAGCTTTTAATCCCAAGCTTTCTTTAAAAAATAAAAAAGCAATTAAAGCTATAAAAATCGGTGCTGTTTTTTGAAAAGCAAAAGCCCCACCTAAAGAAATATTAGAAACATTATAAAAGAAAAGATATAAAGCAATTGTCCCTATAACACCTCTAAAAATAAGCAAACCCAAACGACCGCCGCTTTTATGAAAATTTAATTTTGAAAGCGCATAAAGCATAAAAGCTGTGCCTATGATATTTCTAAAAAACATAATTTCAATCGATGATAATTCTTCACTAAGAATTTTTGCACAAGCACCTACAAGTGCAAATTCTATGGAAGCAATAATCATAAAATATATACCTAAATTTTTTTTAACTATTCTTAACATATAAATTCCATATAAAAATTCCCGTTATTTTAGTCTTTTTTGCTTAATTTTAAGGCAATTTTTATATAATCACAAATAAAAATTTAAAAATGAGTATTAATGCAAAGTATTATTTTAATAGGAAAACCAAATGTTGGCAAATCAAGTCTTTTTAATAGACTTGCAAGAAAGCGCATAGCTATCACCAGTGACATAAGTGGGACTACAAGAGATACTAACAAAATAGAAGTGGAAATTGATGGTAAAAGAGCCTTATTGATAGATAGTGGCGGACTTGATGAAAGCAATGAGCTTTTTAAAAATGTCAAAGCAAATTCATTAAAAGCTGCTAAAAATAGTGATATTATCTTTTATATGGTGGATGGAAAATTTCTGCCCGATGATGAAGATAAAGCTTTTTTTTATGAAATGAAAAAACTCAACAAACCTATAGCCTTAGTAATTAACAAGGTGGATAATAAAAAGGATGAAGAAAGATCTTGGGAATTTTCTAATTTTGGCGTGAAAGAAGTTTTTAATATCTCTGTTACACATAATATAGGCATTGATGAGCTTTGCATGTGGGCTGGCAGGTTTTTAAATGAAAGTTTTTTAAATGCAGATGAAGAAGAAGACTTTGAAAGCTATTTAGAAAATTTTGATGAAAATAGCGGAGATTTTAAGCTAAAAACTATCAATGAAAACCATATTAAAGTAGGAATTATCGGCAGGGTAAATGTAGGAAAATCAAGTCTTTTAAATGCTTTAGTTAAAGAAGAGCGTAGCGTGGTAAGCGATATAGCAGGCACTACGATTGATCCTGTTAATGAAAGCATTATGCATAAAGATAAAATCATTGAGTTTGTAGATACTGCAGGGATTAGAAAACGTGGTAAAATACAAGGCTTAGAGCGTTATGCGCTAAATAGAACCGAATATACCCTAGCTAATGCTCAAATTGCACTTTTAGTGCTTGATGCAGCCGAAGGCTTTAACGAACTTGATGAGCGTATTGCAGGACTTGCTGCCAAGCATTGTCTAGGTGTGATTATTGTGCTTAATAAATGGGATAAAAGCGAGCTTGATTTTGATAGAACTTTAAAAGAATTAAAACTAGATCGTTTTAAATTTCTAGCTTATGCGCCCGTTGTAAGCGTATCAGCTTTAAGCGGAAAAAGAGTACATGTACTTTTAGATAAAATCTTAGAAGTTTTTGCCAATTTTACACAAAAAATTCCAACTGCAAAATTAAATGCCTTGGTAGAAGAAGCCACAAGAGCCCACCCACTACCACATGATTATGGTAAATTAGTAAAAATTTATTATGCGGTTCAATATGACTTAGCACCTCCAAAAATAGCTCTAATCATGAACAGACCAAAAGCTTTGCATTTTAGCTATAAGCGCTATTTGCAAAATCAAATTAGAAAACAATTTAATTTTGAAGGTGTTCCTTTGATTTTAGCTTCAAGAAAAAAAGGTAGCAAAGATGAGCAAGAAGGATAATCTCCTTTTTGTAGGCTTTATGGGCTGTGGTAAAACAACCATAGCAAGAGCTTATGCTAAAAAATACGATAAAATATTTTTAGATACAGATAGTTTAATCAAAGAAAAATTTAATCTTAAAATTGATGAAATTTTTAAAACATATGGTGAAAAAAAATTCCGTAAAGAAGAGAAAAAACTTGTTTCTTTTTTAACTTGTGTGCAAGATTGCTCTATTGCAAGTGGTGGTGGTTTCATAGAACAAAAAAAACTAAAAGACATTGGAGCAATTATATATTTAAAAGCAAGCTTTGATTATCTTTTGCAAAGATTAAACAGGGAAGAATTAGCCACTAGGCCTTTACTTACAAATATAAATAATGCCAAAATTCTTTTTAATCAAAGAGCAAAAAAATATGAAAAAAAAGCAGATATTATAATTAACATTGAAAACAAAAGTATTAAAGAACTTATCAAAGAGATTAAAAAAGAGGTAAAATGAGAGTTATTACAGGATTGCAACCAAGTGGAGATTTACATATAGGCAATTATTTTGGCTCAATCAAACAAATGCTAAATATGCAAGAAGAAAATCAAATGTATATGTTTATAGCAAATTACCATGCTATGACTTCAAGTTTTGATGGTGAAAAACTCAGACAAAATTCACTCAAAGCTGCAGCAGCTTTTTTGAGTTTAGGGATTGATCCGCAAAAAAGCGTGTTTTGGTTGCAAAGTGATGTAAAAGAAGTAATGGAACTTTATTGGATTCTTTCTCAATTTACTCCAATGGGACTTTTAGAAAGAGCGCATAGCTATAAAGATAAAATCGCCAAAGGTTTGAATGCCAACCATGGACTTTTTTCTTACCCTGTTTTAATGGCTGCAGATATTTTGCTTTTTAATGCTCAAGTAGTTCCTGTAGGCAAAGATCAAATTCAACACGTTGAAATAGCAAGAGACATAGCCTTAAAAGTAAATAATGAATGGGGTAAAATTTTCACTCTACCTCAAGCTAAGGTTAATGATGAAGTTGCGGTAGTACCTGGCACTGATGGAGCCAAAATGAGTAAATCTTATCAAAATACAATCGATATTTTTAATACACCAAAAGCTATTAAAAAACAAATTTCTTCCATTGTTACAGATAGTACAGCTTTAGAAGATCCAAAAGATTGGCAAAATTGCAATATATTTAAAATCGCAAAATTGTTTTTAGACAAAACAGAGCAAGAAGCTTTAAAAAGTCGTTATGAAAAAGGTGGCGAAGGTTATGGGCATTTTAAAATGTATTTAAATGAAATCATTAGCGAGTATTTTGCCTCAGCCAAGGACGAATATGAAAAATTATTAGCCAATCCTTCAAAAATTGAGGAAATTTTAGAATTTGGAGCAAGTAAAGCAAAAAAACAAGCCCAAGAAACAATGAAAAAAATTTATGCTAAAATAGGACTATAAAAGGAGTTAGAATGTTAGATTTAAAACTTTTACAAAATAATTTCGATGAAATTGCACAAAAATTAAAAGCTAAAAAAGTGGATGAAAATTTACTCAAAGAACTGAGTGATTTATTTATAAATTTAAAAAAAGAAAAAGCACTTTTAGAAGAATTTCAAGCTTTTCAAAACAAATTTAGCAAAGAACTTGCAACAGCACAAGATAAAGAAAGCTTAAAAGCACAACTAAGTCAAAATAAAGAAAAAATTAATACTCAATCAAAAATCGTTAATGAATTAGAAGAAAAACTGGAGCAAATTGCTCTAGCAGTACCAAATACCCCTGATGATTGTGTGCCTTTTGGGGAAGATGAGGATGAGAATATAGAATTAAAAAAAGTTCTTACCCCACCTAGTTTTGATTTTGAAATTAAAGAACATCATGATTTAGGAGAAAAATTAAATTGGCTTGATTTTACAAGAGGAGTTAAAATCTCGCAAAGTCGCTTTTGTGTACTTAAAAATGAAGGAGCTTTACTAAGTAGAGCCTTAGTAAATTATATGATAGATTTTAATAGAAGTAGAGGTTTTGAGTTAGTTAATGTGCCATTTTTAGTAAATAGTGCGACCATGTATGGTACTGGACAACTTCCTAAATTTAAAGATGATATGTATAAGGTAGAAAATGATGATTTATACCTCATTTCAACTTCTGAAATTCCTGTAACCAATCTTTATTCTAATGAAATTTTAACTCAAGAAGAATTACCTTTAAAAATGACTTGCTATAGCGCTTGTTTTAGACAAGAAGCAGGAAGTGCAGGTAGAGACACAAGAGGCATTATAAGACAACATCAATTTGAAAAAGTAGAACTTGTTAGTATATGCAAGCCTGATCAAAGCGAGCTAATGTTTGAAGAAATGCTAAATTGTGCTAGTGATTTGCTAAGCTCTTTAGGTCTAGCACACAGACATTTGATGCTTTGTACTGGAGATTTAGGTTTTTCAGCTGCAAAAACAGTGGATTTAGAAGTTTGGCTTCCATCTCAAAATAAATACCGTGAAATTAGCTCTGTATCTAATTGTAAAGATTTTCAAGCAAGACGTGCAAAAATTCGCTTTAAAAACGATAAAGGCAAAAACGAATTAGTGCATACACTTAATGGCTCTTCGCTAGCTGTTGGAAGAACCTTGGTAGCTATTATGGAAAACTATCAAGAAAAAGATGGAAATATAAGAATTCCTGATGTGTTAAGAAAATACTTTTAAGAGAAAACATGGCCGAAGAAGTAACACTTAAAGAACAAGACAACCAAGAAAAAGCTTTCTCTGAGTTAGATGAAAATCCAGGAGTAGAAGAACAAGCTATCCCTCCTGGCATGATACCTCCTGAATTAGAGGAGGAAGAAAGTACCTTTCAAAGAGTGGAAGAAGAACCTCAAGCACCGCAACCTGAAGAGAAAAAAAAGCTTTTTGATAAAAAATTTATTATTTTAATTTCTGCACTTGGAGCTCTTGCTCTAATATTGCTTGTAGTTTTAATTTTACTCATAGTTTTCAAAGAAGATAAACAAGCTATTTTAAATACTCAAGTCTTAGATGATAATACTAGCTCAAGCATCACTAAAGTAAAACAATCAGCATTAGATCTTGTAGTACAAAAAGCAAATTTATTATATGAAAAAGGTGATGTAGAAAGCGCTTTAGAACTTTACAATAACATTAACATTTTTAATCAATCCCTATCTAGTTATAATCTTGGCGTAGCCCAAATGAAACAAAAAGATTATGCTAGCGCAATTGAAAATTTCAAGCAATCTTTAGAATTAGAAGAGCACAAAGTGGCTGCTGCCATAAACACTGCTGTGTGTTATTTTAATCTTGGTAATAAAGAAAAATTTAATTATTATCTTGACTTAGCAAGAGTGCATTTACCACAAGATTCCAAATCATCTTTGTATGATTATTATCTAGGTTTAATTAATTATTATCAAGGATTTTACCCTGAAGCCTTACAAATGTTTATGCGCTCAAACAACATCAATGGTTATCAAGGTGAATCTTATTATCTTGGAGCAAAAGTTTATGCTTTATTAAAATCAGAAAAAAACGCCATTGATTTTTTACAAAAACAAGAAGATTATGAAGCAAGCTTACCCTTAGGCTTATTATATGCAAAATCAGGAGACTATCAAAAAGCTAAAGAATATCTTGAAAAAGCCTCAAAGATAGGAGAACATGAAGCTAGAAGCAAGGTTGCTTTAGCCTTAGTTGAATTAAAAACTGGTCAATTTGAAAGTGGTGCGCAAATTTTAAAAGCTCTTTACATCAAAGATAAAGATATAGGTTCAAAATACTATAATATCAAAACAAGATTAAAAAGAAATTTTTCAAATATTGATATTGCCCAACAAAATTTTGCCAAGAGATTGATTACTGGAAAACAACAAATATATGATTTACTGTTTTACTTTTCACCATATCGTGTTTTTGATGTTAAACAAAGCATGGAGCTTATTACAAAGGCTGATTTGGGAAATTTTATACAAGGATATGAGTACGAAAATGAATTACTTGTTAAAAGTAAGGCTTTGTCAGGGGTTAATATAGAATTATCTCATGCTATTAACTTAGCTTTTAATTTTCATCTAAGAGAAGCTAATCAAGAATTTAAAAACTTAAGTGAAATTTATCATGCTCATGATGTAATTCATTATAATCTTGCCCTAACTTACGCACAATTGCAAGATTATAACAATGCTTACAAGCACTTTTCAACCGCATATCATTTAAATCCTAAAAATTATATTGCAGGAATTTTTGGCATATATTGTATGGATCTAGCAAAGAAAGATTATACAAAACTTGCTAATGAACTTTTAGAAAATCTCCAAGCAGATAATACCATTGATCAAAACAACAATATATATAAATATTTACTATATTTAGCTAAAAATGACTTTACTGCTACTATTCCTTACCTAGATAATCTTTCAAATACCAATAACACGCCTTTGGAGTTAATATTTGCTATTATAGCTGCAAATGGCAATAATCTTGAAACCCTAAGAAACCAAAAAATAAAAGAATTAAAAGATTTATTAAGCGAGGATATTATTAGCAATATTTTATATTTTAACTCCAAAAATATGAATTTAAATATCAAAGAATACGCCAAACAAGCTCAAATGTATTTTTTAAATACCAAACTTGATTATAATTCTTTATTTGGAGGAGCTGGGATAGTTAAAGATAGCTATGTAACGCTTATGCAAATAACAGGCTTACTTAATCATGTTAGAAATGATATTAAAAAAAGACTAGCCATGAGTAATAAAAATTCCATTGGATTAATCTTTGCTCTAGCTTATGTAGATATATTTGCAAAAGAATACCAAGAAGCATATACACTTTATAATATTTTAATAGATGATTACAAAATTAAAGATGCTCAAACTTTATTTTTAGCTGCAGTTGCAGCAATAGGTTCAAATAATCCAAACTCAGCCATTGCTTTACTTGAACTTGCAAGATTAGAAAACGAAGAAACCTTAGAAGCAAGACTTGCTTTAGGACTTTTATACCATGAAGTGCAAAACCTAGAACCTGCTATGTTTCAGTATGAAAAAGTAGGCAATAACTTCGAAAGCAAATTCTTTACTTTTGATATCAAAAACTAGCATTTTCGTTACGAAAATGCTAGTTATATAAAATCATATAATTTACTTAACACTTACAAAACCAGGATTATAATTTAAAAAGAAGTGGCTCCGGATGTAGGATTCGAACCTACGACCAATCGGTTAACAGCCGACTACTCTACCGCTGAGCTAATCCGGAACATCAATAAATAAGAAATGGTATTATATAAGAAAAAAATACTCTTGTCAAGAGTTTTTCACAAAAAATTATATTTTTTTATAAAATTTCACTCCAGCTAGATTTTTTACAATAATTTCTTGCTCCTTAAGTAACTTTTCTAATATATCTTTACTATATTGACTAAATTTATTTTCAACATCAAATTCACTTTGAGCTCTAAGTTGCAACAATTTTAAAAGCTCTTGAGTATTAAAATCAATTTTTTCACCTTTATAATAATGCTTAGCAAGCACAACAGGGGCGCTATTAATATACATACTTAATTCTTCTAATTTTTCCATAGATACACCTTTAACAGGATAAGCTGGAGGTCTATCAATAGTGCTAAAATCTACTCTTAATGGCTTTATTTTATCAAATACCTCATTTAAAGCTAACATTTCTTCTTTATTGTCATTTAAACCTTGTACAACTAAAACTTCCATAACAAGCTCACCTAGAAATTTTTCCCTAAAAGTAATCATTTTATCAATCATTGCTTCAAGTTTAATTTGTCTTAGAGCTTTATCTATTCTATAAAATGTTTTTTCTTTAGCACTATCAAGACTAAATTTAACTACATCAATATCCAATAAAGCATTGAATGCATTTGGATTTAACACACCACTACCATTACTTAAAATCAAAAGTTTTTTATCTTGTTTTATTTTATTTAACTCACAAATTAATTCTTTTAAATAAGGATACAGACTAGGTTCACCATTTGCAGTTAATGTAAGAAAATCAAATTTCACATCGCTAGCTAAAGATTGCTTTACCTGTTCTAAGATATCTTGAATTTTTGGATATACTAAAGATTTTTCCACAGGTTTTGCAGCTTGCAACTCACAATATACACAATCGAAATTGCACTGCTTTTGATTTGGACTTAAATCAATCCCTAAAGAAAGCCCAAATCTTCTCGAGCTTATGGGTCCAAAGGTAATTTTGTTCACTTTTTAGATTTCTCTTGAACTAGCTTGATAAAATATTTAGCATTTTCAACAGGAATATCAGGCAAAATACCATGTCCAAGGTTAAAAATATGTGCACTATCTTGCATGATATTTAAAATTTTATCCACTCCTACTTCAATCGCATTTTTATCATACAATCTACAAGGCTCCATATTACCCTGTAAAGTATACTTAGCGCCTAATTTTTCTTTTGCCAATTCTAAAGGCGTACTCCAATCTACACCAAAAACATCAAAATTTCCATTTATACCATCCAAAAATCCACTGACACCTTTAGGAAATAAAATCACGGGAATGTGTGGATATTTTTCTTTGATAAAATCAGCAATTTCAAGCATGTATTTAAAAGAAAATTCAAAAAACATCTCTTTTTCTAAAGCACTTGCCCAACTATCAAATATCTGTATAGCATTAGCTCCTGCTTTAATTTGTTCTTGAATATAATGCTTTAAAGCTAAAGTAAGTTTAAATAAAATTTGATGTAAAAATTCAGGATTTTGATAAACTAATTTTTTACATTTTACATAATTTTTACTACCACCACCCTCTATCATATAAGTAGCAATAGTCCAAGGACTTCCACAAAAACCAATCAAAGCTTTATCTTGCGCAAGTTTTTCTCTAGTAAGTGCTAGTGCATCATAAACATAAGAAAGATTTTTAATACTTTTTTCAACATCTAATCTTTCCAAATCTTCCTTAGTTTTAATGGGATTTGAAAATACCGGCCCTTCGCCTTTTTCAAATTTTAAATCCATACCCATTTCTAAAGGCACTACTAAAATATCTGAAAAAATAATAGCTGCATCAACGCCCAAAATATCCACAGGTTGCAAAGTAACTTCACTTGCTTTTTTATAGTCCTTGCAAAGTGATAAAAAATCCCCAGCACTTGCTCTAACTTCCATGTACTCAGGCAGATATCTTCCTGCTTGACGCATCATCCAAACCGGAGTATAAGGAGTTGATTTTTTAAAACACGCATCAATAAAAATCATTTTTATTCCTTATTAATGATCACTTTTATGCAAGAAATAAAGCCCCACACAAAGAGCCAAAATAGAACCTGCTAAATAAGTCATATCCAAAACTGTATTAAGTTGCATTTGTAAAATTCTTTGAAAAAAATTTACAACTAAAACCATGATAATTACTTTTGCAAGCTTATCTTTTAGCTGATCCAAACTATGCACTTCTAAAACTTTTGACTGCTTTGTTTGTTTAAAATCCTCTATTTCGCTAATAAAAAGCTCATAAATTCCAAAAGAAAAAATAAATAAAACCAAAGCCATCAAATATAAATCCACAGCTCCTATAATCAAACCAACAATATCTTCATGCAAATCTACCGTAGAATTTGGCAACATAAAGTATTCAAATACATATTTTAAAACTTTAATCACATCATAACTTGCGATAAAAAATAAAACAAAAGCCCCTATTAAACCAAAAATCACAGGTAAAATAGTAACCAAACGACTTTTAACTAATAAATTCTCAAAAAATCTTTCTAGCATTTTTCTCCTTTTTAAACCAATTCTAGCCATTTTTGCGCAATACGCACTGCATTTGTAGCAGCTCCTACACGAATTTGATCAGCCACGCACCATAAATGTAAAATGTTTTTGTGATTAATATCACGTCTAATTCTTCCTACATAAGTTTCGTTAGTGTCACTTGTAAAAAGTGGCATAGGATATTTTTTATTTTCTACATCATCAATCACAACAACACTTGGTGCTTTAGAAAGTATCTCTCTAACTTTAGCAACATCAACATCTTTCTCAAAATGCATAGTAATAGCTTCACTATGGCTTCTAAGCACAGGAACTCTTACACAAGTTGCTGAAATTTCAAGTTTTTTATGCAATATTTTTTGCGTTTCATTTACCATTTTTAATTCTTCTTTGGTGTAGCCATTGTCGCTAAAAACATCAATTTGAGGAATCAAATTTAAAGCCAAAGTATATGGAAAAGTTTTTGCTTCAAATTCATCTAGTTTAAAAGCAAAAAAACTTTGCATTCCTTGAACTAGTTCTTCCATACCTTCTTTACCTGCGCCACTTGCTGCTTGATAAGTACTTACATCTACTCTTTTTAGATTAAATGCATCATCAAGTGGTTTTAAAACATGCACCATTTGTATGGTAGAGCAATTTGGATTAGCAATAATCCCTGTTTTTTCCCAATCTTTAATATCTTCACTATTGCACTCAGGAACCACCAAAGGAACATTCTCATCCATTCTAAAATGGCTCGTATTATCAATCACCACAGCACCACATTCTACCGCGTATTTTGCATACTCAGCACTTATATTTCCTCCAGCACTAAAAAAAGCAATATCTACAGGATTTTCTTTAAAAACACTTGGAGTTAATTCTTTTACTTTATAGCTTTTACCTCTAAATTCTACTTCGCTACCTGCACTTTTTGCACTTGCTAATGGCAAAATACTTTCAACTGGAAAATCAAGCTCATCTAAGACATTTAAAAGTTCTTCACCAACTGCTCCTGTTGCACCTACAATAGCTATTTTTTTCATTGTCCGTCCTTTTTAAGTAATGTTGTATTTTTTCATTTTTTCGCTAAAAATTTTCTCACTCATCCCTATAAGCTTAGCTGCTTCTGTAATATCTTGCGAATTTTTTAAAGCTTCTAAAATCAATTCTTTTTCAAGATTTTTAATATCTTTACTTTTTCTACTTTCTAAAAATAAATCTTGAGCACTAATCTCATCATTTTCACTTAAAATACAAGCTCTTTGTATAATAGAAATCAATTCTCTAATATTACCTGGAAAATCATAAGCTAATAAAGCATCTTGTGCTTCTTGGCTTAAAGTTTTCTCATTAAAATCATATTCTTTACACGTATCAAGCAAGACCTTTTGTGCAATTTGCAAAATTTCTTCTTGACGCTCTCTTAACGGTGGTATATTAATAGGAATAGTATTAAGTCTATAATATAAATCTTGTCTAAATTCATTATCTGCAATCTTTTTTTCTATATGTGCATTAGTTGCACTGATAATTCTTACATCAATCTTTATACTTTTAGTACTCCCTAATCTTGTAATTTCTTTTTCTTGTAAAGCTCTTAATAATTTTGCTTGAATTTCATAAGGCATTTCACCTATTTCATCTAAAAACAAAGTGCCTTCACTAGCAAGCTCAAACAGCCCTATTTTAGTAGTATTAGCATCAGTAAATGCACCTTTTTCAAAACCAAAAAGCTCACTTTCTATCAAATTTGATGGAATTGCTGCCATATTAATAGCCACAAAAGGTTTTTGTGCTCTTTTTGAATTTTTATGCACAAAATTTGCAAAAACTTCTTTACCTACCCCACTTTCTCCAAAAAAAAGCACACTTGCATCTGTCTTAGCAGCTTTTAAAGCCAAATTTAGACAATTTTCCAAAGCCTTAGAAGTACCATAAAAATCTTGATTTTCTTCTTTTTTAGTAGTCTTTTTATTTGTTTTTTTAGAAGTCTTTTCTTGAATTATTTTTGCGCGTTTTATTGCGGTAACTAAAGTATTAATATCAAATGGTTTTACTAGAAAATCTTTTACTCCAAGCCTTACTGCCTCTATAGCGCGATTTAGCGTTGCATTGCCTGTGATAATGATAAAATCATATTTATTCTCACAAGCTTGTACAAATTCAATACCATCCATACCCGGCATATTAATATCTGTAATAATTAAATCAACATCATCATTTAATTTTTTTAGCGCTTCAGTTGCTGATTTATAGGATTTTATAGTAAATTCTTCATACTCACCCAAAGCTATTTCGAGTGATTTTCTCATATTTATATCATCTTCAACTATAACTAAATTCATCTCAAACCTTAAGCTAAAATACCTTTTTTAGGACCACTTTTACCATGACATTCTTTATATTTTTTGCCACTACCACAAGGACAAGGTGAATTTCTAGGTACTTTAGTAATTTGTGCTTTACCGTTTTCATTAACACCACTTTCTGTAGTATTTGATAAAAACTGCTCATTTTGTTCATGGCTTTTTTCTTCAAAATTTTGTGCTTCTTTTTGAGTAAAAACTACATTAAATAACAATTTTAAACTGTCAAATTTAATACGCTCAACAAGCTCCATGAAAAGATTATAACTTTCTTTTTTATACTCCACTAAAGGATCTTTTTGGTTATAACTTCTTAAACCTATACCAGTTTTTAAAATATCCATTTGGTATAAATGCTCTCTCCATAGATTATCTAAAATTTGAAGATATAAAATTCTTTCAATTCTTCTAGCTTCCTTATCTTCAATAATACTCATTTTGTCTTTATAAGCTTTTTCTAAAATTTCACTTAATTTGTTTTCTACTTCAATCACACCTAAATCTTTAAAATCAGCTTCGTTTAGTTCAAGGTTACACTCATAACTTACTTTTTGCTTTAAGCTTTCAAAATGTTTAACATCATCTTCAAGCTCTGCATTTAGATAAATTTGACTTACCAAATGATTGCTATATTCAGCAATATTTTTTAAAATTTTATCTTGTAAATCAAATTCTTCATCTAACAATTCATTTCTATAATTATAGATAGTCTTTCTTTGTTCATTTGCCACATCATCATATTCAAGCAAATGTTTTCTACTTTCAAAATGTAAACTTTCAACTTTTTTTTGAGCATTTTCTACAGCTCTTGTAACAATGCGACTTTCTATATGCTCACCCTCTTCTATACCTAATCTTTCCATGATATTTTTAATACGATCACCGCCAAAAATTCTCAAAAGATTATCCTCTAAACTTAAATAAAATCTACTTACACCAGGATCACCTTGACGCCCTGCACGACCACGAAGTTGATTATCTATTCTTCTACTTTCATGGCGTTCAGTTCCTATGATATAAAGCCCTCCTAAAGCTCTTATTTCATCATCTATTTTTATATCAACGCCACGACCTGCCATATTGGTAGCTATAGTTACTGCACCTTTTTTACCCGCATCTTGGATAATCAAAGCTTCTTGCTCGTGATTTTTAGCATTAAGCACATGATGAGGAATGCGTTCTTTTACAAGCATATTATGAAATACTTCACTTCTTTCAATACTTGCAGTCCCTACTAAAACCGGTTGACCTTTTGCATTTGCTTTTTTTATCTCTTCAATAACTGCTTTAAATTTTTCTTCTTGTGTTTTATAAATCAAATCATCTTTATCTATTCTTGCAACCTGTATATTTGTAGGTATGGAAACCACATCTAAATTATATATTTGAGAAAATTCCGTTGCCTCAGTTTGTGCAGTACCTGTCATACCTGCTAATTTTTTATACATTCTAAAATAATTTTGGAAAGTAATATCTGCTAAAGTTTGACTCTCTTCTTGAATTTTTACCCCTTCTTTAGCCTCTAATGCTTGGTGTAAACCATCACTAAAGCGTCTTCCTTCGCTTAGCCTTCCCGTAAATTCATCAACAATTACAACTTCTTTATCTCTTAATACATAATGCACATCTTTTTCAAATAAATTATGTGCTTTTAAAGCCTGATCAAGCTGATGAGCTAATATTGCATTATCTAAGCTATATAAATTTTCTACTCCAAATAATTTTTCTGCTTTAGAAATTCCAGCCTCTGTAATCATGATAGTTCTATTTTTCTCATCAACAACAAAATCTCCACTTGGTAATTCTTGAGGAGTAGTCGCTGCTTGACCTTTTTGCATTTGTTTTGCTACTTCATTTGCTTTAATATATCCATCTAAAGTTCTATTTGTAGGTCCGCTTATTATAAGTGGGGTTCTTGCTTCATCTATTAAAATACTATCTACTTCATCAACTATAACAAAATTATGCTCTCTTTGTACTTTTTCAAGCTTTGAAAATTTCATATTATCACGCAAATAATCAAAGCCAAATTCATTATTTGTACCATAAGTTATATCACACTCATAAGCTTTTTTATGTGCCTCATCGCTATTTTGATCTGAAAGTATCACACCTACACTAAAACCTAAAAAATTATAAATAGCACTCATTTGCTCCGCATCTCTTTTGGCTAAATAATCATTTACAGTAACTACGTGCACACCCTTGCCACTCATAGCATTTAATACAACAGGTAAAGTTGCAACCAAGGTTTTACCTTCCCCAGTTTTCATTTCAGCGATTTTTCCCTCATGTAAAACCATACCACCGATTAATTGCACATCAAAATGACGCATATTAAGCGTTCTTTTTCCTACTTCCCTAACTATTGCAAAAACATCATTTAGTATTTGGTCTAAAGTTTTTTCTTCTTTTTGAATTTGTGTTTTAAAATCTATAAAATTTTGTTTTAATTCATCATCACTTAAATTTTGGTATTTTGACTCTAAAGCATTAATTTGCGCAACTCTCTTTAAATATTTTTTTACTTCTCGATCGTTTTTTGTGCCAAATATTGCTTTAAATACACTAGAAAACATTTTTTTACCTTTAATTACAAAAATATATGCTAGATTATACCTTGATTTTAATTAGAACTATATAAAATTTTATTTGCATAAATTTTATATAATTTGTAAAATTTTTAAAGGATAATTATGAAATATTTTGTATTTTTAATGATATTTGCTTGTAATATTTTTGCTTTTGATATAAATTTTAAAAATTTTAGCAGTGATTTTGAACAAAAAGTGCAAAGTAATAATTCTTCGCTAAATTACAAAGGAAATTTTATCATCACTCAAAATAAAGCCTTTTGGAATTATACTAAGCCGAATAAAAAGCAAATTTATATCAACAACAAAGAAGTTGTTATCATAGAACCTGAATTAGAACAAGCCATTTATACTCAATTGCAAAATTTACCAAATCTTCAAGCAATTTTTAAAAATGCAAAATCAATATCTCACGAAAGCTATGAAGCAAAATACGAAAATATCATATATAATATCAAACTAGAAAACGGTAGCCTTAACAGTATTTCTTATAAAGATGAATTAGGAAATTTAGTCAGTCTTTATTTTTACAACCAAAAATTTGATCAAAATATCAACGATAATATTTTTATACCAAAAATTCCAAGCCATTTTGATATAATCCATTAATCAAAATGGTATCTCTTTAAACAAATCTTGTTCTTTGCTTGGTACTAACATTTGCATTTGAGCATTTTCCATAGTTTTTAAAATCATATCCATAGCTTCTTTGCTTGTATTAACATCTTGATTAAAACTTATATTACTATCTTTAATACTGTTTGTTTGAGTAGCATTTATGTCTTTTGGCTGGGTATTATTTTGATCTGAAGTTTTAGCAACTTTAAGAATATTTTGAATTTCTTCTTGCTTAGCAGTTTCTTTTAAATCTTCTTCATTTTTTTCTAAATCTTTTACAAAACGCTTCAGTTCTTCTATATCAAATTGAGCCACTGAGTTAATTTTTAAAATATAAATGTTTTTTATTTGAGTTTTGTATTTTTTATTGCTAAATTTAAGCAAAGTTTCTTTGAAGTTATTTTTACCCACTTCTGTAAACAAATCTTCATAAAAATAACTAGATACAATAGTATTTAATGCGTCTGTAATTTTCTTTTGTTCTAAATTTTCTCCCTCAAAATCTAAAGTCATTTCAATCTTTTTTAAAGTATTACTTCCAGCTTTTGAATACAAATCTGTTCTAAAATCTTCTATGCTTAAAGAATTAGCATAAATACTACAAAAAGAAAAAAATAAAATTACTACCCATCTCATAATCACTCCCTATCTTCTTCTAAATTTATAAACTTTTCTTGCAGATAAAATCGCTTTACCTCTTTATCAAATTTTAAAATTTTTAAAAAATAATCCTCAAAAGGCATTTTATAATTATATATTATTTTTAAATTACTTGGATTAATGGCTCTTGATAAACATACATATAATTGTCCTTTTTCAAAAATTCCATCAATATCACATATTAATTTATCTATACTCATGCCTTGAGATTTATGGATTGTTATAGCATAAGCTAGTTTTATAGGAAATTGAACAAATTTAGCTTTTATCTTAACTTCTAGTTTTTCATCTTTGTCTAACTCATACTCTTCTAAGGTATATTCATATGGTTTTAATTTCAATCTTTCACCATTATTTTTTTCTATCAGAATATATTCTTGCTCTTTATCTTTTATAAAATCTAAAACAACACCCTGCTCCCCATTATAATAATTTTCTTCTTTATTATTCACACAAAAAATAATCTTAGCAGCTATTTTTAATTTTAACTCACTCAAAGAATTAAGTCCATTAATCCACTGCTCGTATGTTTTATCATCTAAGGTACAATCTAGTTTTTCAGCTTTTGCTTTAAATATACTTTCTTTACCTTGTAAAAGATTTAATTTTTCAGTATTAATATGATTAGTCTTTTTATTGGTAGCGCATAATAAAGTATACTCATCCATATACTCAAGTAAATTTTTTGAACTAATTAACATTTTTTTAAAGAAATTCAATATTTCTTTATTTGTTTCACCCATTCTAAGAAAAAACAAATATTCGTAAAATTGTTTATCTAAAGTTCTTTTTGTAATACTAAGTTTTAAATTAATAAATTTAAGATCACTCCAAGCTTGTGAAGAAAAAGCATATAAAGTATTTTGAAATAAAGTATTTTGAATTTGATTTTCTTTATGTTTAACCACAGGTGGAAGTTGAAAAAAATCTCCAACTAATAAAATTTTACCATTAAAACCACTTCTTGATAATCTATAATAAATCATTTCCATCAACGAAGCACTTACCATAGAGATTTCATCAATAACCAATAAATCACTTTGTTTTAAAATTCTCTTTAATTTTTCTAGTTTATCTTTTTGCTTTCTATCTTCATAATATAACTCATCATAATTTTGACATCTTTTAAAAGCAAAAAAACTATGTAAAGTAACCCCACCTATATTAAAAGCACTAAGAGCGGTAGAACCCAATACAATAACAATTTTTCCTTGAACTCTATAAGATTTTATAAGCTCCATAGTTAAAAAAGACTTACCAACACCTGCACCACCACTTAAAAATACATTATTATTTTTTAAAAAAAATCTTAATTTATCTACAACTAAGTTCAAGCTACTCTTTCATGCAAGATATTATCAACATCATTGGCCTATGCCATTCTTTTTTAAATTCATTTTTGAATTCAGAAAAAAGATTGATAATTTTATTAGAAGGCTTTGGCTCAATAATATTGGTTATTTTAAAATTATTTTGCAATAAGGGAGAAATATAACTTGTTAAGGTACGGTGATATTTAACCACACCCTCACCTAAAAAATTATATTTATTTTTATTTTCATAAAAATAATTTTTAATAGGAAAAAATTGAATATCCCCATTATTATCATATATAAAATCTTGGGAAATATTTGCGGTAAAAACAGGATGCTCAACACTAAAAACCAAACTACCATTTTTATTAAGAAGATTTGAAATATTAAAAATTAATTTTTCATAATCCTTTATATAATGAAAAACTAAAGAACTAATAACTATATCAAATTTCATATTTTGTAAGTCAGTGATTTTATCTATTTCTTCACAAGAACCTCCATAAAAGGATATTTTATTTTTATATTTACTTGTTTTAGTCTTAGCTTTATCTAACATTTTTAAAGATAAATCAATAGCAAAAACTTTTTTAGCCCCATTTTCTAAAGCATAAATACTATGCCATCCATATCCACAACCTAAGTCTAATATAACTTTATCTTTTAAACTTGGTAAACATGTTTTAAAATCTTCCCATTCACCAGCACCATCCAATCCTACTTTAGATCTTAGCATTAAGGCATATTTATTAAAAAAAATATTATCATCATACTTATTATCTAACATTATACATCCTTATAATAACTTTATTATATCAAAACTTTTCATTTTAATCTCATCAAAAAA
>NZ_JAKMST010000029.1:0-724 GCF_025772785.1 Campylobacter sp. CNRCH_2015_0338h | reverse complement strand
AGGAGATGGCTCAAGTCAGTTTGCAGAATTTGCTGCTACAGCTGCAGCTGGTCAAATAGCCGCTAAAGATCAACAAGCTGGTGTTACTACGCTTAAAGGTGCAATGGCGGTGATGGATATAGCTGAAACTGCTATTACTAATCTTGATCAAATCAGAGCTGACATTGGTGCGGTGCAAAATCAAATCACTGCTACACTTAATAACATCAGTGTAACTCAAGTAAATATCAAATCAGCTGAATCAAACATCAGAGATGTAGACTTTGCAGCAGAAAGTGCAAACTTTGCTAAATATAACATCCTAGCTCAAAGTGGATCTTATGCTATGAGTCAGGCTAATGCTGTGCAGCAAAATGTAATGAGATTATTACAATAGTAAAGAAATCCAAAACACCTTGAATATTCAAGGTGTTTATTTCTCCACTTTTTATTTTATTTCCCATTCACTTTCTTATATTTGGAACATTTATTGCTTTATAAAAATTAAGCAATATTTTGAAAGGATTTAAAATGGGTTTTAGAATAAACACCAACATAGGTGCAATGAATGCACACGCAAATTCAACTATAACAGCAAGAGAATTAGACAAGTCTTTGTCTAGACTTAGTTCAGGTCTTAGAATCAACTCTGCAGCAGATGATGCTTCTGGTATGGCTATTGCAGATAGTTTAAGATCTCAAGCTGCAACTTTGGGTCAAGCTATTAACAATGGTAATGATGCTA
>NZ_JAKMST010000028.1:0-922 GCF_025772785.1 Campylobacter sp. CNRCH_2015_0338h | reverse complement strand
TTGTTCCTTTTAATTCATTTTTTAAATTTTAAGAGTTTTTATTTTTTAATATTTATTATTGATTAATCAAAATATTATTTAATACGAGTATTCATTAATATACTCGTTATTATTGCTAGGATATAGCTATCCTAGCAAGTATTTTTTATAATCCTCCAACTACACAAGGATTCATAGTTTTATAATTATCACTTACTATGCAAGTTTTACTTTTTTGAAGTAAAGAGGTTTCATCTACTTCTTCAGTTTCTTCTTCATTTAAAGTTTCATCACCTATTAGATTAAGAGAAGCAGTTTGTTCAAAGTCAGGTAAATCTCCACCTTGAGAATTATCTATATCAGGAAATTCAGGTTTATCTACATCAGGATTTAAACTTAGCAAAAAAGGATTAAAATTAAAATTGTCATATCCTAATGTTTCGTTAATATATTTAGTATAAGTGGATTTTATATTATCATTGATATTCTTAGCATCAACATATGCATTGGAATAACTATTATAAGCATTAAGCCAATTATTAAAAGCTTGAGTGAATTTAGGATCGTTGTAGCTTAGCTTACCTTTATTGACTAAATCTAATAATCTATTAAATTCAGCTTGGGCTTTAAAATAGTCTTGCTCTTTGTCTTTAAAGATTTGCTCTAGCTCTTTGTATTTGTTATACTCAGCCATTAATTCATCCTTATTATCATTTAAATAGCTAAATAAAGCTTTATTGTTAGCTAGAGTTGTTTCACTTTGATTTTGTAAAGATATAAATAAATCTTTTGCTTCATTTGATATTTTATCTTCATCAAATGTTCCATTCTTGGTATAATAAGTCAGAAAATCTAAACTTTGCAAAATACCTCTGGCTTCATTCTCATCTTTTATATTAAAATATCTTTGAATAAAAGCTATTTTTTCACCTTCTGTGGTATT
>NZ_JAKMST010000027.1:0-1037 GCF_025772785.1 Campylobacter sp. CNRCH_2015_0338h | reverse complement strand
GGTTTGTATTTGTTTAAGTGGTGAGATATTGTATTTAATAACAAATCCTATTATTACTAGGGCTATAACTAAACTTATTGAACCAATAAATGATTGCTTAACTAAGGCTTCATTGACGGGTTTTGTATATATTTCTTCATCTGCGATTGCACAAATATTATATCCTAATGAATTTTCTTGGCAAATAACTGCTTTATTTTTGTTATTTTCGTCTTTAACTACAAAAAAATTCTTTGATAATTCTCCGGTTTTACCTTCGGGGCTACTAAGATATGTTTTTACTATGTTTTCAGATAATGTAGTTTTTTTAAGTAGTTGCTCTTCAAGTTCATGAAATAATATTATTCCATCATCATCTATAACAACAACAAATCCACTCGCTGATTTTCCCATGGAAAGTACATTTTTTGAAAATGTAGTTAAATCATAATTTCCACCAACGGCTCCTATGAAACTACCATTAACAACTATAGGGTATGAAAAAGCTAAAGAAGGAGCTTTTAAGCTTGGAGCCATATAAGGCTTTGAAATCACAACTTTGTCATTTCCAGAAGTAACACTTGTATACCAGGTTCTAGTTCTTGGATCATAACCATCAGAAGGCGTTTGATGGTTTCCATTAGATCTTATCATTGCGCCATTGTGTGCAAGTCCTACGTATAATACATCAAAACGACTTGCTTCTTTGATTACTCTAACCATATCATAAATTTCTTTGGTGCTTGCATTTGGATTTTTTTTCATTTCAAGCGCAATGGCTTTTACAGCATCACTTCTTGATTCGCTATAGTCTTCAAAATTTTTTGCAACATCTTGTATGGTTTTAATTTGTAAATTATTGATAAGTTCTCTAGTGTCATGTTTTATTTCTAAATAGTTAAATACATTTGCAATTAATAGTATTCCTACTATTGCTAGTCCCACAAAAAAAGTTAGTTTATTTGTTAAAGTTTGAGTGATTTTTTTCATAAAACTCCTTGATAATAAATGTCTTGTTTAGTTAATAAAAATTTCTTGTTTGTTTAACCGGCGAATTC
>NZ_JAKMST010000026.1:0-1181 GCF_025772785.1 Campylobacter sp. CNRCH_2015_0338h | reverse complement strand
ATATTAACTCTTTTTAAGAGTTAATATTTTGAACGTTGTATTTATAATATTAAAATACAATTAATTATTCATTGCAAAAAATATTTTTATAATTACAAAAAAATATTTTTAGGAGAAAAGTCGTGAAAAGTATTAAAATGAAAGTTGCTTTGATTGCAAATATCATAGCAATTATTTCTCTTTTGATTTTAGGAATCATAACATTTATTTTTGTTAAAGATGCTCTTTTTCAAGAAATTGTTAATTCTGAGCAAAATCGTTTAATTTCTACAAAAAATCTTATGATTAATTTCAAAGATGATACATCTGATTCATTAAAAAAGCTAAGTGAAACTATACTTAGACATCCTTATTCAGATTTAAATTCTGCCGGAAAATTAATGGATAACATAGGCTATCAATTAAGATCATTCAGAGATTCTGGTAATTTTCTAGCTGTTTATCTAGCCCAGCCAAATGGAGAATTAATAGTAAGTGATCCAGATAGTGATAGCAAAGGCTTAGACTATGGAATTTATGGAAAAGCTGACAATTATGACGCAAGAACAAGAGAATTTTATATAGAAGCAATGAAAAATAATAGCCTATATATCACCCCTTCTTATATTGATGTAACAACAGGCTTGCCTTGCTTTACTTATGCCATGCCAATATATAAAGATGATAATTTTATAGGAGTGTTAGCAATTGATGTTTTGGTTAAAGATTTAGAAGATAGTCTTAAACAAATGCCAGGTGCTTCTTTTATTTATGATAAAAATCGTTTTTCATTTGTTTCAACAAGTAAAAATTATATTGGAAATGATCCAAATGTTGCTATTGTAGCAGATGGATTTAGCAAGGTAAAAGATGGTGAACCATTCTTTTATACCAGTAAAGAAGGAAATGAAAGACTTGGTATGTGTGAAAACATAGATGGATACACAGTATGTAACATGGCATATATTGACACAATTTCTCAATCAAGTAAAAAAATAGCCTATATACAAGCTATTATTGTTATTTTTACAAGTATTGCAAGTATTGTTTTACTTTACTTCATCATCTCTTATTATCTATCACCTTTACAAGCTATACAAAATGGTCTTAGTTCTTTCTTTGATTTTATCAATCATAAAACTAAAGATTCTGCTATGATAGATGTTAAGAGTAACGATGAATTTGGAATAATAGCAAAAGCT
>NZ_JAKMST010000025.1:0-1198 GCF_025772785.1 Campylobacter sp. CNRCH_2015_0338h | reverse complement strand
TCAAGGTAAAGGGGTAGAAGGTAAAGATTGGCAAAACTATGCAAATTATTGCATAGCTCCAGGACAATGCACATCTATGATAGTAGGGTATGAAGGTGATTCTAGTGGTTCAAAAATTGAAGGGGCTTTTAATAAAATATTTGATGGGCAAAACTATACTTTAAAAAATATTAACATTGATTTTGAAATTAATCATGGTGATAGGTATGACGATGTTGGCATCTTTGGTGCTGCTGAAAATGCAACTTTTAAAAATATACATGTAGATTATATGGGAGGTGGAATAAAGGCTAATATAAAAAATCAAGGTTATGGGCGTGTTGGTGGATTTGTAGGGTTTAATTTAGGAGGAACTATTGATAATATTATCTTAGAAAATATCAGCTCTATAGAGCATTTTTATACTGGAATAGGACAATATAATTGGATTGCTACTGGAGGATTTGCTGGAGAATTGTATGGTGGAGAAATTTCTAAAATAACTGTAAAAAACATTGGATCAATTAAAGCTTCTTCATCTTCTTATATATCAGCTACAGGGGGATTTGCAGGATATATTAGGCTTCATCGATCAATAAATGATATTATAGTAGAAAACATCAAAAGTATTTCTTATAATGGTAGCGTAAAAGCAACATCTGGTGTAGGTGGTTTTGTCGGTGGTATATCCGATGGAGCTTTTACAACTAATATAGTGTTAGATAAAATTTATAATATAAGTAATCATGTTGATTCAGGAGAATCTTATGCAGGAGGCTTTTATGGTGCAGGTGGTAGCCATCCTGGTATTTTTAAAAATATCTATATATATTTTGATCCAAAAACTACAATAACTAGTTCTTCAAAAAATATAGGAATATTTTTTGGACACTCAAAAGATTATACAAGCTATGTGGATTTGGATAATATAAATATATATTATAAAAACAAAACTTTATCTGATGCAAATATTGATAGTTGGCTTTACGATAAAATAAATTTTTATGTTTATAATGATGAGATAAAAGCATATCAAGATTTTTTAAATAAATCCGGCTATATACAAGGTTACTATAAAGACGGTGAAATAAATCTTGAACAAGACGACCTCAATAAAGAAGTTATTGGTCAAATCGTAGAAGATATCACTCAAAAAGGATATGTTGTAGATATAGCTATGTTAGAAAAACTATTAGAAGATTATAATAAGTTTAATGAA
>NZ_JAKMST010000024.1:0-1219 GCF_025772785.1 Campylobacter sp. CNRCH_2015_0338h | reverse complement strand
AGAAGGTAAAAACTACGCAAACTATTGTATAGATGGATTAGGGTGTGCTAGTATGATAGTTGGAGTTACCAGTGCTTTTACAAAAACTTTTGATGGACAAGATTATACTTTAAGAAATATTAATATAGACACAACTGTAGATGCAGTCGTAGATAAACCTAAATATGTAGGAATATTCGGAGTTTCTTCTAAGGGTGCAATTTTTAAAAATATTAATGTTGATTATGAAAGAGGTATTAATACTCTTAATGCTGGTTATATTGGTGGATTCATAGGATTAGCTTCTGATGCATTGTTATCTAATATATACTTAGGTAATATAGAAAACATCACAGCGGTTACATACGACGGAAGTGTTCTTTTTATAGGTGGTATGATTGGTTTTATTGATTACTCGGAATTATCAAATATTTCTTTAGACTCTATAAAGAATATCAGTGGTATTGCTCATGGACATTCTAGTTTTGTTTCCGGTTTATCGGGATACTCTAGGGGTTCGTCTATTTCAAATATATTTTTAAATAATATTGGAAATATTAATAGTAGAAGTTTTGCTATATCAGGTCATAGTGGTTCTTCCTATGCTAGTGGTTTTATTGCAGGTATTCATTCTTCTTCTATTTCAAATATTTACTTAGATAATATAAAAAATATTAGTGCTAGTACTCTTGTCGGTGGATTTGCTGGTGGTATTAGCAACTCATCCATTTCAAATATATATTTAAATAACATATTAAATATTATAGGTATTGGCAATGATGTTTTATCTGGTGGTTTTGTCGGTGATATAAGTAATAGTAATGGTGATAGTAACTTTAAAAACATTTATATGTTTTTTGCTTCAGGTGTAAAAATTGAAGGTGAGCAAGTTGGTATTTTTTTTGGTTCATCAAAGGGAACTAATCTAAACAACATCCACATCTATCATCATGAAAACGATTTAGCTAATGCTACGGCTGATCAAAGCTATTGGGGTGATACTAACAATAAAATTCAAATCCACACTTATAATGATAATAATCAAGAAAGTGTTTATAAGGATTTTTTATCTAAAGCTAATATTATAGAAAAACCTAATCATTCTGACATATCTTTAGAAGAAGACGACCTCAATAAAGAAGTTATTGGTCAAATCATAGAAGATATCACTCAAAAAGGATATGTGGTAGATATTGCTATGTTAGAAAAATTATTAGAAGTTTATAGCAAATTTAATCTC
>NZ_JAKMST010000023.1:0-1495 GCF_025772785.1 Campylobacter sp. CNRCH_2015_0338h | reverse complement strand
TATTTTGCCCATTCTTCCTAATTCATCGTCGGCTTTAATCTTTATTGTCTGCACTTCTTTAGTTTCGTGATTTAAAAATTTGAAGAAATTTTGTAAAGAATGAAGTATAATAGGAATTCTAGCACCCACTATTTTATTTACACAAAAATAAACAATGACTAATATTATAACAACTATAACTAGCGCTATAATAATTAAAACAAATTGTAACTTGTATAAAGGTTGTAAAACAGATTTTTTTGGTGCGGTAACTACTATACTCCAATGGCTAGAATTTCCCAATGTGCTAAAAGATTCAATGCTTGCAAAACTAGGAATCCCATTAGAGTCGATATAGTTATTAATTATTATGTCCTCATGCTTTTTAATTATCTCGGTAAGCAGTTTTGCTGATGGATCTTTATTGACTTCTGATATGGTTTTTAATATGGCATCGTTGTTTTTGTGGATAGTAATAACTCCTTGGTCTGTTACTAGAAATCTTAATCCACCTTCATAAGTATCTAGTGTTGGATCTAGAATTTCTTGTGATATTTCTAAGAAATCAAAAGTATATCCAACAACACCTACAAATTTACCTTTACTGTTAAAGATAGGCATTCCTAAATTGATACCTAAAAAATCATTTCCATCGTAATTTAATTTTGATGGAGAGCCAACAAATAAAGTATCTAAATCACCATATTTTGCGTTTTGTTCAATTTTTTGCAAAATGTTCAGTTGAGAAAAATTATTAGGAGCTTTTATAGATCTTATACCACCTGCTTTTCCTGTAGTTTCATCGAAAAAAATCATAGCAAAAGTTTTACCGTTAGAGCTTTTAAAATTTGAATCTAATGCTTGGGTGCCAGATAAAACAGAAGGATCTTTTAGATAAAGAAATGCATAAGCTGCATAACCACTACTATCAAAGGTGTTTTTTAATAAGCTTTCTATTAATGCAGCATTTACTTGGTCATTTTTTGAAAACATTTCATTAAGTGATGTAGCCATTCCTTTTGTAAGAACAACTTCTTCATTAAGAATGCCTTGCATAAGACTACTATAATTTTTTGATGACAAAGAAATTGAATTTTTGGCTTCATTTTCCATATTAGAAGCAACTTGAACGGAAAAAATAGTCACTAAAATGGCTATTCCAGCGATTATACTAATAGCAACTGATAATACTAGTTTTAACCCTATATTTAAAGATTTAAACATCAATAACTCCTTTTTTTGATTAGCATTAATTCTATTTTTTTATATAAAACTATTTTTAAACTATTTTAAAATATTTAATTTTTTTAAATTGGTTCAAATACACACACAAAAAAATAAATAAAAAAATGATATAACAATGAAAAATACATACTTTGTATAATAAAATAATAAAAATATTTTTTTATAAATGTATGATTAAAAATTGCAGCTATTGTGAAAATATTTTTATTAAAGTAAACATAAATTGTTATGGATAAAAATTAGACTAAATAAAATGCAGATCTTCCAACCA
>NZ_JAKMST010000022.1:0-1786 GCF_025772785.1 Campylobacter sp. CNRCH_2015_0338h | reverse complement strand
TTTTTGCTAATATGAGTAAATGGTATGGAGAAAAAGTAGCTCCATTTGGCAATGTAAGCTGCTTTGAAGATTTAGAAAAAAATCCTTTGGTGTATGAAGGAGGTATTACTTATTCACCTTGTCCTGCTTTAAATTTTTCATTAAGCTACAAACAAAGCAATGAGAGCAATAAACAAGGCACAAATATAGCTATGAATTTTAATATACCTTTAGATAAAGATGCCTTCAAACATGCTTTTGATCCTAAATTTGCAGGTATAAATAACACCATTGAAGGCTCTAGAACTCATTTTATAGATAGAGATTATTCTATGGTGCTTGAATATAAAGCCATTAATAATGCTTATCATATTTCTTATTGTGGAAATTTAGGGGATAATACTCATTGTATTATGCTAAAAAATGGTTTTAACCAAGCAGTTAAAAATGTCGCTATGAGTGTAACTCCTGAACAAAAAAGTGTAATCTTAAAGAATGGAAATCATTATATTACTAATGATAGTGGAAAGGTTTTTGTAAAAATAATCCATGCTTATGGAGTCCATCAAACCAATTTAATTGCTAAAGCAGGGAATGCTCAAGAAAGTTTCCCTATTACTATTATAGCTCCAAAAGAAGACTTTAGGATATTTGCCAAACCTTCTAATATACAAAGATATGAAAAATCTCTAATCACATTTGCAGGAAGTGATTTGGCAAGTGATTTAGATATAAATTGGAAATTAATTGGCAAAGGAAGCTTAGAAAAAACTCCAAATTCAGATAAAACAGATAAAGATGGAAATTCAAACATTATCTATAAGCCTGATGCAAATATGAAAGATAAAGAAAAAGCAACAATCATTGCTAATGTATTAGGAGTTACTTTAAAAGCATTTGTTCAAATAGCAATTTATGGAGATAATGATATTATCTTAGATAAAACTACTATAGGTAATAAAGAAAAAGCTCATGCAAGTTATAAAAACTTACAAGCTAAAACTACTAAGGTTAAATGGAGCATACAAGGAGATAATGCTTTATTTATTGATAAAGATAAAACTACTAAAGAGCTTAATTTAATAGCTGATGAAAAGGGTGAGAGCAATGTAGAAATCATAGGACTTAGTGGAAATGAAAAAGTAAAAATCATTGCTAAGAATATGAGTGATGAGTTAGTAAAAGAAAAAAGTAAAGATTTAGAGATCAAAAACTATTCAGCCACTATGGAGCTTCCTATCGGAAAAGACCCTGTGACTCATCAAGACTTTGAAAAAGGAATGATTGATTATAAAAGCGACTTTGAAGTAAAACTTAAAGGTTTAATGCCAAAAACAAAAGTTTTATGGAAGGCTAAAGATATACAAAGCAATAAAACTTTAAGAATTAGCAATGACAAAGAAAGTACAGCTGATGATAAAGGTGAGAGTAAGGTAGTATTTGAAGGAGTAAAAGATTTTAATATTAAAAGATTACAAATCATTGCTACTTATAATCAAAGCACAGCTAGTACTCAAGAAGTAAGCGGAGAGATCAAACTCCACCAATACACCCCAAGCATTAATTTTAGTAAAGATAAAATCCATGCTTATGAAAGTGAAAACATCAAAGCTTTAAAAGATCCAAAACTTGATCATGTTGATGTAACTTTAAAAGGTGGCAAACCTAATGAAAAAATAGAATGGAGTTTAAACGGGGATGCTAGTTTAAGTAATCAAGAAGCAGTATTTAATGCTAGTGGTGAAGCTAAAGCAACTATTACTTCTAAAGCACCATTTAAAGCTAATCCTATCATTAGTGTAAATAC
>NZ_JAKMST010000021.1:0-1856 GCF_025772785.1 Campylobacter sp. CNRCH_2015_0338h | reverse complement strand
CCCAGTTTCCAAACATTAACTATCAAAGAGCATAATTACATCTGTAAAAGCAAACATTCATAGATAACTCCTTAGTTTTTAAAGATCTAGTTTTTACTAGATCTTTAAAGATATATAGTTTTAAATATGAATGAGATTATTTATAAAATATAAAATTAGGGATAAAATTAAATTATAATTTTAAAGATTTAACTTAAATATAGTTTGATTATCTAAACTATAATCATTATATACTAATAATTATAGTATAACAATACACTACAACTTCAAATATATATCCAATAAATACATATATTTTTATTTACTTTAAGAATTCTCATATAAAACTATGATATAATACAAGCCATAGTTTTAATTTTAATAAGGAGAATTCTCATGAAACTAGTTAAACTTAGTTTAGTAGCAGCTTTAGCTGCAGGTGCTTTTTCAGCAGCTAACGCTGTTTCACTTGAAGAAGCTATAAAAGATGTTGATGTATCAGGAATGATGAGATACAGATTTCAATCTGATAGATTAGATGCTGGTACAAAACCTTATACCGGTTTTGATGCAGGTGTTCAAGAAAAAGGTTACAATAGCTCAAAAAACAATGAACATAAATTTAAAGCTCAATTAAACTTCAAAGCAGCTTTAGACGATAACTTCAAAGCTTTTGTTCAATTCCAATACAACACAACTGAATATGGTTATGGTAGAACTGGCTCTGAAGCGAATGATAATTTAAAAAAATCTGGAACAAACACTCATGACACTTTTGCTGTTAACCAAGCTTACTTAGAATACACTAACGAAGCATATGCTACAAATGTAATTTTCGGTAAAATGGAAGTTGGTTCTATTTGGACTGATGATGCAGTAGGTACAGGAGCTAAAGTTCTTAACAACTCTATCGAAGGCTTAACTTTTGCAGGTTATTGGTTTGATAGCTTCAATGATGAAGATGATGGTGATTTTGGACCAACAAAACTTAATAAATCATCTCTATATGGTGCTGCTGTATTAGGTGATTTTGATCCATTTGCTTTCCAATTATGGGCTGCTTACTCAGCAAATAACGCATTCTTATATGCAGTAGATGCTAGTTACAAATTTGCATTCAATGATATGAACTTCAAAATCCAAGGCCAATACTTAGGAAATAGCCTAGATAGCGATTTTGAAAAATTCTATAATAATGCTGTAGATAATGGTAACTTCTATGCAGCTAAATTCAGCGGTGATATCTCTGCTTTTGATTTTCAAGCTGGTGTAGTTGGCTATGGTGAAAAAGATAAAATGACCGTAGTTACTTTAGAAGACTTAGGTAAAGTTATCGCTCCAGGTCAACAAATTTTCTATTCTACAGGTAGTGATTTAAGAGGTAGTACCGGTGAAAACTTCTTCTATTTTGCAGGTTTAGGTTATACTTTTGCTGAAACTTTAAGAGTAGGATTTGACTATATCGGTGGTAAATCTGAACAAGTTGGTCATGATATAGATAAATACGAAATGGTTGGAAGTGTATCTTATGCTTATAGTCCAAAACTTACATTTAGTGGATTCTATTCTTACTTAAATGAAGACTTTAATAAAGCTGGTGTAGATGACGCTGACGATCAATTCATCAGACTTGAAGCTCTATACAAATTCTAATTTATAAAAGCTAAGCCAAAAGGCTTAGCTTACTATATCTAAAATTACTTCTTCTTTTAATCCTTGTATTTTAATTTCTTTTATTTTTAAATCATTAGGTAGATTTTCTAGTAAAGCTTCTTTGCTATGTATGTTTTTACTTGCTAGTATTCTTAATATTTTACCCCTATAAGCCTTTGCAAAGTGACTTAAAGTTTTGGAATTTTTTAAAAAAGTGAGGGTAA
>NZ_JAKMST010000020.1:0-1885 GCF_025772785.1 Campylobacter sp. CNRCH_2015_0338h | reverse complement strand
ACAACCATGAAAAAACTCTTACTTAGTACTATAGCACTTAGCTCTTTAGTCTATGCTAATAATGGAAGTATTACCATAGCTAAAAATGATATAGAAAAGGTTATAGAATTATCCCCTGATAGAAACCTCCCTCAAAACAAAGCTATCAAAGAAAATCTAAAAACTAAAGATGATTATATAAAAAGCCAAGAAGCTAAAAAAGACTTTGAAGAAAAAAAGAAAGCTTTAAAAGAAAAACTAAATCAAGAAGATGAAACTAATGAGGAAACTACTAATACAAACAATGATAAAACTAATACTAGTGTAAATGATAATAATTCTAACTCAACTAATAATAGTGATATTATTAATACAAATAATCAAACCAATAATAATTCTAACACTAACTCTACTAACTCAAGTGATCAAACTAACACCACCACTAAAAAAGTAATAACCAAATATAAATTTGTTATCACTAATGAAAACACTAGCTTTGAAAAACTAGGTATTAAAGAAGAAGATTTACAAATACTTATTAGTGAGTTTAGTACTAGAAAATTTAGCTTACAAGATTTACAAGATATATCTAATATCATTGCTTATTATTTCCAAGTTAATGGCTATCCTGCAGCAACAGCTTATGTACCCCAACAAGAATTTGAAGATAGTGTACAAATAAATATAGCCTTAGGAACATTAGGTAAGTATATAGTAAAGAATAAAACTACCATAAAAGATTATTTTTTTGAAAGTAAGCTTAATGAAAGAATCAAAGGTAAAATCATTTCTACTAAACTCATAGAAGATAGTGTATATAAAGTCAATGAAATGTATGGAGTACAAACCCTAGCAGGTTTACAAGCAGGAGAGAATGTAGGAGAAACTGATGTAGTTATAGAAGTAGTACCTGATACTAAGGCTAATGTATTATTATATGCTGATAATTATGGTATTGAAAGTGCAGGGGATATTAGAGCTGGTATTAGTATGGGATTTAATTCTATATTTAATATGGGAGATTATTATAATTTTTACTTACAATCAAGCAATGAAAATCAAATTAACTATGGAGCTAGTTATACTTTCTTTTTAGGAAATTTAAAAATTACTCCAAGCATATCTCAAGGATCTTATTCTTTAGGTGGGGAATATAAAGATGCAGGATTTTATGGTACTTCTAGAAATCTTGGTGTAGATTTTTCTTATCCTGTATGGATTAATACTAATTCATCTTTATATCTTACTTCTAGTATTTATCATAAAATACTTAGTGATAGTATTTTGTTTGGTTTTTTTACTACCGATAAACATTCTAATGTAGGTAGTATGGGTTTAGAGGGTTTGTTTAGAGGATTTGAGAATAATACCTTAAGTTATAGTGCTAAGGTAAGTATAGGTAAGGTATATGATGATAGTGATTTTAAAATTGGTAGCAAAACTTTTGGCTGGTTTAGAAAACTCAATGCTAGTGTGAATAATTATTATAGTATTAATGAATACATTACGCATACTTTAAATATAAATTATCAAAAGGTATTAGGGAATTTTGAATTAGATTCTTCTGAGAGTTCCTCTTTAGGTGGAGCTTATGGAGTAAGAGCTTATGATAATGGAGATGGAGATGGAGATAATACCATAGTAGCTAACTTTGGTATAAGAATAAATATACCAAATACGAATTTTTATTTTACTCCTTTTTATGATATAGGTTATGCTTGGTATGAAAAAGACTCAGGGGATAGATTAGCAGATGAGCATTTTTTAGATGCAGTAGGTTTGCAAGTGCTTTATAATAAAACTAATGAGTATTATATAAAACTTGATGCAGCAAGAGCAGTTCATCAGTATAAATACGATGATGATCATAGAATGAAGTTATATTTAAGTGGTGGGGTGTATTTTT